>JAZSFY010000358.1:0-25542 GCA_045532415.1 Eubacteriales bacterium
ATCAAATCTGACGCGCTCGTCCTGTTGCAACTAAGGCTCTGTCTTCGCTCGTTTTACACTAACTCCCTCGACAATCGCCAAGTTGCTGCCACTCAGAACAGCTCTCTGCTTCCGCCACCGGCGGCGTTCGCTGTTCTTCCCCAAACTGAGCCACACCCCGTTTTGATTTAAAACAGCGAAGTCAATTATAGCACAAGGAAAAATAATTGTCAACCTCGGGCAAATCAAATTATGGTTATTTTCGCTGACCGTCCAAATAGGATTGAAGAATTATTTGGGCAGAAAGGGCGTCGATTACCTGACGGCGTTTTTTGCCGTTAAAATCGGTTATATTAAGATAGGTATACGCCTGAACGGTAGAAAGGCGCTCGTCCACAAAAATAATTTCCAAATCGGTTTCCTTGGAAAGCATTTCGGCAAAGGCTTTTGTTTTTTCAACGCGGAAGGATTCGCTTCCGTCCATATTTTTAGGAAGCCCCAAAACGATTTTTTTGCCGTTTAATTCATTAATTTTTGCAACTGTTTTTTTGCAGGCATCGCGCATTCCTGTTACATTCAAGGTGCACTCGGCAGAAGCAAGAAATTCGGTTTCGTCGCTGACAGCGATACCAACCCTTGCGTCGCCGTAATCTATTCCTATTATTCTCATAGTAAATCCTCTTTAATTTAGCATCCTTTAGATAATATATTATTTTCCACATTTTGTCAACCTTGGTTAGGGATAAAATGATTATCAAAGGTTATAATATGATTGAACGAAATAAGTTCGTTCAGACAGGAGTTAAGCTTATGGGAAAACGAAGAAACAGCAGATTTCCCCAAAGCATCAACGGAGCCAACGGTTTTTTCTATCCCAACCGTTATATGCATCCTATAACAGACCCAAATTCATTTAACGGAACGAGATATTTTAACGCAAATCCGGGTTATGATAACGGAAGCGATATGTACTCGCCCACAGATACTTGGGGCAGTTACACAGGAGTGCCCGCAGACGGTTCGGAAAGACCTATCCAAGATGCAGACGATCTTTAAAATGAACCGATTTTCATTTTAAAAATCAGCTTTTCCAAATAAGGCAATGGAATAATTAAAAATTATATTCCTTACCTTCAAAAACAAGGACATCTCATTTTTTGAGTATGTCCTGTTTTTGTTTTTTATATTTTTTGTAAATAACTTGATTTTTATATTGCGTTATTCTTGAAAATCGGTTATAATGATTTTGATTTTGCTAAGAAAGGAACAGATTATGAAAAAATGGATCATTTGGTTGTTGGCTTGCATGATGCTTTTAACCGCTTGTGTAACCGAACAGCCTCAAACCTCCGACCAATCCCAAGTGGAAGAAACCGGACCCAAATATACTCTTGTCAGCGTAGGCAAGCCCTATACTGCCAACGGTTTTTCCGATAACAAAAACTACGCAGACCTTTTCGGTCAACAGCTTACCGACGGTCAGATTACTCCCGATATCGGCGTTCACTACACCGATACAAGAATGGTAGGCTTTGAAGATCAATCTACCATTCAAATTGACCTTGGCGAGCCTATGCCTATTACCGCATTGGCTGTACGTTCTCTCGACATGACCAAAGACGGCGTTGGTCTTGCTAACTCGGTTCGTTTTGAGGTTTCCGAGGACGGTGTAAAATTCCAAATCATTAAGGTTTGCAAATTTGAGCTTACCGGCGAAAAGACTGTAAGCACCTGCAAATATGACGTTGTTGCAGACGGCAAGGAAATCAAGAATTACAGATATGTACGCGCTACCGTTACAGGCAGAGGCGGATATTGGTTCTATTTCCTTGATGAGGTTCAGGTTTTCGCTGATGTTCCCGAAACCGAAAAGCCTTTGTTTGCACAGTTGGCTTATGAAAACGAAAATATCGACAGACAGGCATGGAAGGAATTTTCCACCGAAAAGCCCGCTTCTCCTGTTGACGTTGTTAACATTGCTGACGGTCAGAAATACACATTTGACAGCTGTACTTTTGATACACGCGCTCCCGAAAATGCAACAATTCTTACAGACAGCATGAGAACCTCCCGTTTGTTTGGCGATAAGGACACATGGGTAGGCTTTAACGGAAACGCAGATAAAGCGCCTTCTATTTCCTTTAAATTAGGCAGACGCTCTAACCTTTATTCCTTTAAGGTTCATGCATTGGGTGCAGGCTTGAACGTTAAATATCCCGATTATATTGATGTTTACGGCTCTGTAAACGGAAAGACCTATGTTCTTTTGGGAAGAATGTATGCACCTGCAGATTGCGATAACTATGCATACACTCTTACAATGCTTGAATACATAAGCTGCAGTTATATTAAATTTGAGTTTCCCAAAACCGATGACGGATATTATTGGGTTGAAGAAATTCAGATTTATACAGGCTACAACGAAAAGCAGGAGAATGGCGTTTATCCCGACCTTTCCTTCCCTATTGTTTCCTCTGATGTTTATTGGGATAAAGCCGATGCTGGCATCGACACAGCACAAAACCTTCTCATAGGCGCAGACCAGCAGATGGCGGCTATGTATTATGACGGTCTTGAAGAAAACGAATGGGCTACCAAATATCCCAAGCTTGCTGCTTATGATTTTGAAGGCTTGCATGACGGCAAATTTGCAGTTTCCGACGATTGCTACAGCGGTGAATATTGGTTCACACGCGGTGTCTGCACCGAAATCTTCTATGATATTGGCGCTATCAGCTCTATTCAAAAGCTTACTGTTAACGCACTTGAATTAGGCGGTGCGGCTATTTATAGTCCTAAAAATGTAACCGTATTCCTCTCTAATGACGGCGACAACTGGTATAAGGTAGGCGCAGAAGGCAAGGCAGACGGATACAAAGCTAGCCCCACGGCTATTCGTGTAAAATATGAATTTGCGCTTGAAAAGCCTGTTGAAGCAAGATTTGTACGCTTCCGTATTGAGCGCGACAGATATTCTGCAACCTTCACCTTCCTTGACGAAATCGAGGCTATCGGTACCAAGAGCATTTCTGCCGATACAATTAAGCTTTCCGACCTTGGTATTGACCCTGTTATTTATTATACCCATGCCGAAAAGGCAGAGTATGTTACTCTCGACAATTCTACAATGAACGCAAAGGACCTTGCTCTTATTGTAGGTAACACAGGAAGCGAAAATATGCTTCTTCCCTTTGTTGCTTATCTTGATGAAGAAGGCAACGTTAAGGACACATTTATGGACGGCTTCATCTATTGGGGACCTCCTGTTCTTCCCTCCGGCGGCGCTATGTACTCCGAAAGCGTTAAGCGTGACTGGGAGCATATGATGAAAATCACCTTTGACGGATGCAACGGTCTTGAAAAATTGGAGGAGGTTGTCGGTCAAGTTAAGGCAGAGCTTAATATTCCCGATTATACCGTTAAGGTTTATTTCTCCATGTTGACTATTATGGACAATATAACCGATTTCGGTACAGGCTCTTATATTGATGAATCTGGTAACCTTGTTGAAAAAGAACCTGTAACCTATACCGATGAAGAAGGCAACGAATTTGTTTATGACGGCGACTGCAACGGTGACGGCGTAAACGAAGACCTTACTACATCCGAAGGCAGAATTAATGTATTCAACTGGTACATCGAAGCTGTTAAAAAGGAATTTGAAGCAAGAGGATATAAGCACATTGTTCTCGACGGCTTCAACTGGTGTAACGAATCTGTTCAGTATGGCAACGATGACTCTCACATTATGACCGAGGCAGGTCAATGTGTAGAAGATGCAGACAGCAACTTCATCTGGATTCCCTTCTATGAAGCAAACCGCTTCTATCTCGGCGACGAAATGAAATTTGATGCTGTTTGTATGCAGCCCAACTATGTATTTACAAACGATGCTCCTCTTTGGAGATTCTTCACATCTGCAGAAGCAACAAAGACACTTAACATGAGCATCGAAATCGAGCATTCTTATCAATGTCTTGGCGACCCCGATTATGCAAGAAGCTATATGCTTTATCTTATGTACGGCGTAGAATATGGCTATATGGACGGCATACATATGTATTATCAGGATACCGAAAACTATGCTTTGATGGCATACAGTGATAATCCTCTCTGCCGCTTGCAGTATGATGCAACCTACCACTTTATTAAGGGCGACCTTGATATAACTCCCGATGTAAAAGAAAAGATTAATGTTTCGGGCAGCGCAAGCACTATCATCACAGGCAATCTCAACCCCGATAATGCAATCGAATTTTACACTCTTGTAAAGCAGCCTGAGCATGGTTATATTTCTCTTAACGCAGAAGGTCAATTCTGCTATTACCCCGAAAAGGGATATACCGGCACAGATACATTTACCTATACCTATAACAAGCTTCTCGGCGAATCCGAAGAATGCACAGTTGAAATTAACATAGGCTAAGTATTACGAAAAGTCTATCGCAATTAATTTTGCGATAGACTTTTTTATTGCTTATTTGATAATTGTATATTATAATATTCATATATCACACATGGAGGTGCCCTATGAAACGGTTAATTGCGTTAATACTATCTTTAATGCTTTTGCTTTGCGGTTGTGCGGAAGCAAACGATATCACATCAACAAGCGAAGAAAGCATACAAAATGAATCGTCTGATTTGGATTCCGAGCCCATACCTAATGAGCCTATTACCGAAATCAAGGATGTTGTTATCTCGAGAGGCAAGCCCTATACTGTTTCTACAAAAGCGGCAGAGGAATATTCTGACACATATTCCTCCGAGCTTACCAACGGCGCTTCTCTAGAGAATGCATACAGCTTTGTAAACGCTTCTCTCACAGGATATGCCACAAGACGATTGGACGTTGTTATTGATTTAGAAAAGGTTTATGAAAACATTCATACATTACAGGGATGCTATTACCTTGATGATTCCGCAGGAATAAGCTCTTTGTTGAAATTTACTGTGTCATATTCCGAAAATAATACCGATTGGAAAAGCATAGGCCCTCTTGACGAGCCCGATTCCCCCAAATTAAAGAACCTCAATATTTCAAGCAAAAGCCTTGAAACACCTATAACAGCAAGATATATTAAGTTTACGGTGTTTGGTAATGGGACCTGGATATTCCTTGAGGAATTATCGGTTATTGCATCTGCCTCGGAAAAATCCAATCCAAGCTATGGCAATTTGGTAGAAGCCGCATATAACACATTGGGGACTGTTGCTCTGCCTAAAGACGGAAATCCTATTGACAAAAGCCTGCCAAAGGTTTGTATATCTCAAAACGCCAAATACTCGGCGGATGCTGTTGCTATTTACAGATTTGGCGATTTTACCTGCAAAATGCTTACAGATGGAGAATCGGGAAATATTCTCGAGGACCAAACCTGGGTTGGATACCAAGGCGGAAAGGACATTAAAATCAAGGTGACTCTTGATGAGTTATCAGATAATATCGCTTCTATTGACGTAAACTGCCTGTCAAAAGAGGATATGAACATTTTTCTCCCTACCGCGATTTCTTTTACAGCAATCGACGGAAATGGCAACAGCCAAAATATAGGCGTTATTTATGGAAACCCCGATGCCAAGCAGGGCAACTATACCTTTACTCTTTCGCTTCCCAAAGCAATTAGCGCAAAGCATATTGAGGTTACTATTCATACTATTGATTCCGCAATGCATTTTATAGATGAAATATCTGTTTATACCTTTAGCGACAAGGACAATGAGCTTCTTTATCCCGAGGTTGTTATTGACAATAACGTAACCGAATGGGAAAACCCTTCGGATGATTATAAAAACCTCATATTACACAAGCCTTGTCAAATAAGCGTTGACGTTAATCCCCAAAAATCCACATTTGAGAATAATTCCAAGGTAACCGAGCCTATGCTTACCGACGGAATATTTTCTACAAACTATAATATTCACAACGGTAAATTTTTCAAATTCAATGCATCTCAAAAGCGAACTATAATTTTCGATTTGGAGCATTTATCGGCGGTAGACAAATTCACATTAGGCTTTTGCCATATAGAGGGTTGGTCGGTTTATGCGCCTAAGGTTGTTAATGTCACGGTATCTGACGATGGCGAAAATTGGTATAAAATAGGTGTTATAGCCCCAAAAGAAACAAATTACACCGGAATAATGAGAGGCGAGCTTTTGCTTGAAGAAAAAATAAAAGCCAGATATGTTGCATTTTCCTTTGATATAATTATTTGGGCAGGCATTGACGAAATACAGATTTTCGGAACCGAAAATATTCAAAATGCAATTTCGCCCGATAAGAACGAAGCTGTTTATGCAACACAGGTTGTTAAAAAAAGAAAGGAACCTTCCCCCGATTTATTAAAGGGAGCCAAGGACCTTTGCCTTCTTTATCATTCTAATTATAATCCCGGATATACAGTTGACAATCTTATTCCCTATCTTGCCTATGTTGACGAAAACAATATACCGCAGGATGTTATGTTTGACAGCTTTTTGTTCCTTCACGATACAGGAAGCATGCCTAGCGGCGGCTCGGCATTTAAGGATTCTACAATGAGGGATTGGCAATGGTGTATCGACGATTTGTTTGTAAACGGAGAAAACCTTTATGCTCTTGAAGAAGCAGCAGGTCAAATTAAAACCGCCCTTAATTTAGGAGATGATTATAAATATAAGGTTACTATGACGGTTTATTATCCCACTGCTTCTATGACCGCCTTTGGTGACGTAGACGGCGACGGAATATCCGAAAGCTTCGCAGTTTATCAAGACCGCATAAAGGCATTCAAATGGTATATTCAACAAATCGAAGAAAGATTTTCGCAAGCAGGCTTTAAAAATATCGAGCTGGTTGGATATTATTGGTGGCATGAGGGTATCGACGGAAACGAATCCGATTCTCAGCAGATGCTTAATGAGCTTGCGGATATTATTCATTCGGTTGGAAAGGATTTCTTCTGGATTCCTTGGTTTTGCGCTCCCGGATTCAGCGCATGGGAGGATTATGGCTTTGATATCGCTTGTATGCAGCCTAATTATGTATTTACAAGCCAAGCGCCATACAGCAATCTTACAACCAACGAAAGGCTTACGGAATATTACGGCATGGGCTTTGAAATGGAGATTTTTGAAGAATGCCTTATAAACGATTTGTTCTTTAAAAAGTATATGGAATATATCACCTTGGGCGCAGAAAAAGGATATATGAACGACACGGTGAATATGTATTATCAAAGCTATTTAGTTTTCAACATGGCTGCCTATTCTGATAATCCTATGGCAAGAAAGGTTTATGATACAACCTATCATTATATTAAGGGAGATTTGAAAAATGTTCCCGACAGTCTTGAACCCATGTCCTTTGACCTAAAGAAGAATAAGGTTTTCTTTGGTAATTTTGGGCTTGAAGAAGAAAAGCTGAGAGAATTTAAGATTCATACTCTCCCCGAATATGGAACCGTAACCCTAACAGACAACGGCGGATTTTACTATTTCCCTGAAAAGGATTATGTTGGCGAGGTTAGGTTTAGTATGGTTTACAGCGAATATCTTTCTTGGTCAGAGCCTTTTGAAATCGTTTTGAATATAGTGTAAATAATAAGGAGCTGTTTTTTACAGCTCCTTAAATTTTTCTACAAAAATATCCACTGTCCTTTTTATGGTACATATATTTGGGTACAATAGCCTTGTAAAATAAATAACAAACAAGGAGATTGACCAAATGAAAGAATTAGTTTTTATGGCAAAAAGAGCCGCTTCAACTCCCGACGGATTTATAAACGGATTTATTAAAGGAGTTATCGGAAGTGCCGCAACAATCGTTATTCTTACATTCCTTACAGGTTTGGCAGGATAACTCTAGCTTAGGAATCATTTAAAATGATTCTAAAAAAAATTGGAGAAGATGCTTTATACAAAAGCTTCTTCTCCAAATTAATTTTATTGCATTATTTAATTTTACCGCCGTTGGCAAGAAGGTCATGCTTAAGATCCCAAAGCTTTTGAGAAAGGTCAACATAATAACGGTGAGGGTTTTCAAAACGCTTTACTTCATCCCAAAGGTTGGAAACCTGATTAGCACAATAATCTCTTATATCAGAAAGCTTTGGCGTTTCATAAACAAGCTTACCCGAAAGGAAAATCGGCTTTAAAAGCTCGACTGCATCATAATCGGTAACAACCTGACGCTTCCAAGTGAAAACAGGGTCAAAAAGCTCTAAAGGCTCATTAAAATCGGGTGTTTCATTATAAAGAGTTATATAATCTGCAATAGCTCTGCCTGTGCTTTTGCGGAAAAGGCGGTAAACCTTTTTGAAATGAGGATTGGTAATCTTATCGGGGTTTTCGCTGATTTTAATTTTAGGAATGATATTGCCGTTTTCATCCTCAACTGCCGCAAGCTTATAAACACCGCCGAAAACGGGGTGGCTTTTTGCGGTTATCAAGCGCTCGCCAACGCCGAATGCATCAATTTGAGCACCCTGACGAAGGATATCCTTAATAATTTTTTCATCCAAGGAATTTGAAATAACAATCTTACAACGCTGTAATCCTGCTTCATCAAGCATGCCGCGAACCTTTTTGGTAAGATACGCAATATCGCCCGAGTCGATTCTTACAGCGCAATTCTTAATATTACATTCCTTAAATACCTTTATTGCATTGGGAATACCGCTTTTTGTAACATTATAGGTGTCAACAAGCAATGTTGCATTATCGGGGTAAAGCTGGCAATAGGTCTTGAACGCGGTATATTCATCATCAAACATCTGCACCCATGAATGAGCCATTGTTCCTGATGCAGGGATATCGTAATCCTTTGCAGAAAGAGTACAGGAGGTGGAATTTACACCGCCTATGTATGCAGCTCTTGCGCCTAACAATGCCGCATCTGCGCCTTGAGCGCGTCTTGCCCCAAATTCGCTTACTGCCCTGCCGTCGGATGCACGAACAATACGGTTTGCCTTTGTGGCAATAAGAGATTGGTGGTTGAAGGCTGTTAGAATAAAGGTTTCGATAAATTGTGCCTCCATAACGGGAGCCTTAACAGTCATTATAGGCTCTCTGGGGAAAATAGGAGTTCCCTCGGGAATTGCATAAAGGTCACCTGTAAAATGGAAATTCTTAAGATAATCAAGAAATTCCTCATCAAAATGACCTTGGGCGCGGAGATATTGTATATCATCCTCGTCAAAATGAAGGTCCTTGATATAATCAATTATCTGTCCCAAGCCTGCGGCGATTGCATATCCGCCTCCATCGGGAACATCGCGGAAAAATACATCAAAATATGCAATGGTATCCTTTTTACCGCAACGAAGATAACCGTTTGCCATTGTTAATTCATAGAAATCGCAAAGTAATGTAAGGTTACGCTTATCCATTTTTCTAATCATCCTTCAATTTCTTTATAATATAAAGCAAGCCTACTGCCGCAGCAGCTACGCCTATGGCATATTTATTAATTTTTGTCTTGCTTTGCTTCTTTTTAATATGAACGTTCTTTTGTTGTTTTATATCTGGCTGTGTTTTGCCAGGCGTTTTTTCTTCTTGAACGTAAGCCTCGGGCTCTGATTCTGATTTTGGCAAATCAACTAAAGGCTCTGCCTTGGCTTTTGATTCTTCAACAAAATAAACCTTATGAAAATTGCCGCTTAAATATCTGCAAATAGTTTTATAAATATCCTTTTGAAAAATCCGCTCGATTATATCCGAGGATTGAAAATCGAATACAATAACCTTATCTTGCATTTCTTTTTCATTCAAGGATTCCTTTATATCATTACTGTTACAAATTTCATCGGTTAAATATACCGCAGGGGAAAAACCGTAGGCTTCAATAGTTTTAGCAAAATCATGCTCAAGCATTTTTTTACGATTGGATATTTCAGACCCGAAAGCACTATAAATAGGATGCATGGCAACCGCATCAAATCCGATACTTTTTGCCTTTTCCATACCGCTTGCTTGAAAAAGGGATATCATAATGCTTCTATACCCTTTTTCATTAAGCTTTTCCAAGCATTTTTGAACAAGAGCGGGATTATCCTCGAAATATTTTCTCCCCAAAGAGCTGTCATTCCAATTCCAACCGTAGATTTGAATATTATGAAGACATTCTGCATCCAATCTGCGTTCGACAGAATCAACAAACCAACAGAAGGCATCTACACAATCCTGAACATCCAAAAGCTTTTCCTGAATGCCGTCGCCATTCAGGTCGCCGAAAACATTCAATGAGATTCTGGGAACAGGTGCAGTTAAAAACACCTTCAGCTTAAAATCCTTATCATACAAACCGCAATTCTTCAAATCGCTGACAGCTTCATCCAATGCTTTTAGGTTTCTTTCGGGGGCAAACATTTCATCTATAAGACTTTCCCAATCGGAAAGGTTGGACGCTTCATCCATATAGCCAAAAGCACCGCCTGAAGGTGCAAATCTATTAAGCTTTAGCAAAACAGAATCAAACAAAGCTCCCGCAAGTCTTGCTTCTTCATCGAACCTGCCCAGACAAGAGATGAAATTTGATTTTGTTATGCCTATGGATTCTCCTTTGGAGGAATATCCAAAAGGCAATGCCGCAATATTATTAATATTATCAAAGGGAGAGCAATCCCTAAAGCTGTCTACTGCTTCATAGCAAACCTTATCTCCCGAAAGCTTTTCTTCCAAACCTACACATTCGCTTCCCAAAATCCTTATTTGGTCGCAAAGTGCTTGGCTTTCAATGAAAAATTTGATTTTTACAAACCGAGCAGAAAAAGGCTTTTCTGCTTTATATGAGTAAACCGCTCGGGCTTTTGCAGAAAAAGAAAGGGAAAAAGGAGATACTAAAGCACAAGCTTCATAAAAATCAATTCCGTCCACCGAAAAAGCAAAACAAACATTTTCGGGACAATATATATCTGCATTTGTGTTATGAAGAAAGCCTATATCAAATTCGGATATACTGTAAAGCTCACCTAAATCAATAGTGATAATTCTGCCGAAGCCGCCGCAAAGCTTTTTCCATTGGTCCAAAGCATCCAAATCACCAAAAGAGCCATTTGTCAGGCTGCTTACCTCTATTGTTTCAGACTCGGCATAGCTATATTTTATCGGCGCAAGCTCCTGTATGCTTACCCTTTTTCCTAATGCAAGATTTCTTACATTCATAGCCTTTCTCCAACACGTTCGCCATATAAAACTGTGGTTTCGATTTCTTGTGCGCTGTTTTCGGTAATATCAGCGTCAAGCCTTACCATGTCCTTTTTATAAAGAACCACTATTGTAGAGCCGCCAAAGGAAAAATAACCCTTTTCCTCTCCGCGTTTAAAGCTTTCGTTATGATAGTTATTAATTTTTCCAACCATCATTGCGCCAACCTCAACAAAAGCTACCTTGCCGAAATTCTCGGTATCCAAAACAGTCAATTCACGGCAATTTTTTCCGTAAACATCATATTTTTCCAAAGCAATAGGGTTGACCGTATGAAGGTCCCCCGAAATAAACTTATGAGAAAGCTCTCTGCCGTTATCGGGATAGCAGTAGCGATGATAGTTATCTACCGTCAAGCGGTAAACAAAGCATTTTCCGCCGAGAAATTCCTCTGCCAAGGAATCGTCCATTAATAGGTTTTTTATACTGTAATTACATCCCTTTATTGTATAACTGCTGTCTTCATTTATATCATAAACAGTTAACTTTGAATCAGCAGGGGAAATAATTGAATTGTCAGAAAAATCAATTACGCGTTTACCGTCACGGATTTTTCTTATAAAGAACTCATTAAAGGAAGGAAAATCCCTTTGCTCATAATCATTCATGTCAATATTATGCTGTTTTATAAGCTTTTGGATACGTCCCTTTGAAAGAGATGATTCCATATAAAGCTTTCCTATATTTGAAATAAAAGGACGGCACAAAAGCTTTAAAAGCAATTTGCCAAATCCGTTATTATAAAGAAAGGACAAAAATCCCTCTTGCTTTTCATCAGCAGAAACGACATTTCCCTTACGGTCTTTTATCATAATTAATCTCTTTTCAAAACTGTATTTGTAATATTATACAATCATACTCGAAAAATGTCAATAAGCAAGGGGCTGTCATAATAACAGCCCCTTTTAGGAAACAAATATTAATTAAATTTACCGCTTAAAATATCCTTCTTAAGCATCATGTAATCGGTAGCAGTAACCTTACCGTCACCGTTATAATCAGCGCGTTCTTTATATCCTTCGGTTACAGATGATGTATTAAGAGTGCCGAAGATATATTGCTTGAGCATAAAGTAATCTACAACCTTAACAACGCCATCGCCGTTTATATCGCCTGCAAGACCAACCTTTGCAGGGATAACTTCGCTATCGACCAAGGTTCCGCATTCGGTACAGTATTGACACTTCAAGCCCTCTTTACCAAAGCCTGCTTCTTCCTCGATTACCCAGTTGCCTGCGTTATGTTTTGCATCAACATAATCGGAAACATAGCTGTCGCCGCAAGAGCAGGAATAGGTTGTATATCCGCGTTCTGTGCAGGTAGGAGCGGTAACAACAGCATTGTAAGAGTGAGTGTGAACGGTTCCGTTATACACATCACCGAATACCTGAATTTCGTTAAGGAAGGTCCAAGAACCGCAAACCTTAGCAGAAATTCTCAAATAGGATGCGTTAACTCCGCTTATATCCTTAAGCTCGCTCCAATAGCCATAGCAGTCGCCTTCCTTTGTTCCGGTTATGGGGAAGGATGTACCGTATTTTTGATAGTTTACACCGTCAGTGGAATATTCAAGATACAATTCATAAGGACTTGTAATACCCCAATCCCAATAAGCGCCCAAATATACCTTTGCAGAGGTAATTGTATAGGTCTTTTCAAGATTAAAGGTTATAGAACCGATTCCGTCAACAACATTTGTTTCAACGCCTTCTCTGTTATTAAAGCCGAACCAATCGCTTAATACGTTGAAGTTGTCTGCAGCAAAGCCGTCGGTAAGATTAGCAGTATAAGAGCCTACGGTTTGACCGTTACCCGAAATTTGATAATCCTTTCCGAAAACAATGCTTGCGCCGCCGCTCACAAATTTACAATAAGAAGCAACAGATGCATAGTGAACCTCGTCAGTAAAGGTTACACCGTAAAATCTTACAAGGTCACCTACTTTGCATTTGCTAAGATTGTTATAGCTTGTTACGCTTTCGGGAACCGAGCTGTCTACATGGCAGGCAAGCAAAATCTCGCCATAGCTCATGTTGATGTCGGGAGTATTAACACTATTGCCCTCGGATTTGCTCTTTACTATCCAGCCCGAAGCGGCATCGCTCCATTGAAGAACAACATTCAAGGTATATGCAATATTAGCATTGGAAACAGTTGCCTTCCAGCCGTTATCAATTGCACTATTTGCAAGCTTGGGAGTGAAAATATGGCAATCGCCTGTTTGAATCTTTGCGTTAACACCTGTGATTCTTACACCACCGGGGTTAATACCTGTTTGTGCTTTAGCAAGAAGACCGTTGATGCTTTCTGCTGCAGCCTTATAATCGTCCTGTGTAGAGCTTGCGTTGTTATAGGTAGCTACGCCCAACTCATAAGCGTTACGAAGGTGATAGAGGTCTTCTTCGATATAATTTTCGTGATAAGCAGCTATTGCATTATTAATAGCTGTAAGAAGAACAGGCTTATAATCGGAGGAAGAAGAACCGCCGCCTGATACATTATCGGAAATTTGGATAACCTTGTCTTCGCTTTTAAGGTTTACATATCCGCTTACGCCGTCATAGGTTACGATAGCTGCGGACTTATCAGCAGTAACACCGCTTGCCTCGAACATATGGCAGGTAGGAATATCTACATAAACACCGTCGCCGTATTTTGCTCTTGTGGTACAAGCTGCATCGGCATAGAGATATTTATAGGAAAGAGTCATATACAAGCCTGCTGTGGGGTTTGCGCCCGAATAGTCAACAGAAGGAGCGCTGTTATCGGGATAAGGCATTGCGCCATAACCGTAGATGTAAGAGCTGGAAAGAGAGTAGTTCTTGAAGTAAACGCCGCCGCCATCTGTTTCAAGAGGGATATTCGAGCTTGTGTTGCCTTCAACGGTATAAACAGTATTTCCCGAAACATATACAACAATACCGATATGTCCCGAAGACGCTCCACCATTGCTGGAGAAGAAAATCAAATCGCCGCTTCTGGGAACATAAGAGCCACCCTTGTATGCGGAATACTTAAAATATCCTGCAGACTGCAAAACCCATGTCCATTGAGAGCAGGAATATTCCTTCCACATATAATCCTTAGGGTTTTTACCTGAAGGGCTGTCGTTATATTTTCTTCCTATGTAAGCATTAGACTTTACATCAGTACAGCGGGATTGATAAAGACACCAAGAAACAAAGGAAGCGCACCAAGGATAATCGCTGCCGCCATAGCCCAAGCCCCAGTCGCCTTGCGACCAGTTATACTCGGTATAGTTAGGGCCTCCGGCAACAAGACCGGAATACTGACCTGCATAAGAGCCTTCCTGATAACCCAACTGAGAAAGTGCAATAGCCAAAAGGTCCTCACGGCTAACACCTGTTATGGGAACCTTGAGATAATTTTGATAATATCTTCCTGATTTGTAGGAATCGGATGCAGAGTTAACAGCCGTTCTGTATTCTGCCGCAGAAGCAGGAACCGCAAAAGCAGATGCCAACATCAGCAATACAAGAAAAACTGATAATGCTCTCTTTAAATGCAATTTCATAAGTATCTCCTATTATAATTATTCGGGTTATCATATACCAAACCCATGCATTATGCATTTTAACACAAATTATATAATTTGTAAATAATTTAGTTGTCGATTTTAGTTTTTTGTGGAAAAATAACAAAGACGTTTGGGCAGATTGCCCAAACGTCTTTTTGTCTAAAATTATTCTAGATATATTTCCTAGGTTAAATATTAAACGTTGCCGTAGAAAATATCCTTTTTAAGCTTCATATAGTCAGCTGCAGTAACCTTACCGTCGCCGGTATAGTCAGCACGTTCCATATAGCCGTCCTTAGCATTTGCGCTATTGAAAGTACCGAAGATAATCTGCTTAAGCATGAAATAGTCATTTGTCTTAACAGCACCGTCACCGTTTATGTCACCCAAAAGGATAGGCTCAACGTCATCTGTTGCAACAGTACCGTATGCTTCGATTTCATTAATGAAGAACCAGCCTGCATTAACAGCCTTGAAGCGGAGGTAGCTGCCTACACCAACAACGTTGCTTACTTCATAAGTGAGGTAACCGGTAGGAAGATCCTTAGGAAGCTCAAAATATCCGATATCTGTCCAATTCTGTCCGTCATCAGAGGACTGAAGAATAAGGTCGTAAGGTCTGCCGATACCGCCTTCGTTGGTATAAGCAAAGTATACCTTTGCTCTGCTGATAGAATATCTGCCGCCGAGGTTAAAGTCAACATTTACATAATTGCCGTCAAAGCGATTATTGTCATCCAATGCAAGCCAGGTTCCGTCAGCGGTATTGGTAGAAACCTTACCGTCGGTTACATTAGAGAATGCATTGTACTTTGTTGTTCCTGTAATTGTGGGAACCTTGCCGGAAATAATATTGGTTTCTCCTGTTACTGCAGCCTTTTCACCGTAAAGCTCAAATTCGTTTACGAACCACCAAGAGGAGTTAACAGCAGCAACTCTTACATATCTGGAAGTAACACCTTCCAATTCCAAGCTGAGAGTAAATGTTGTTGCCGCAGTGGTATCCCAGTTAATTGTAGAAGTATCAAATGCCTTTACATAAGACCATGTGCTTCCATTATCGGAGGTAAAGATGGAAAGATCCCAAGGTCTGCCGATACCACCATCGGGGTTATGATAACCGAAATGTATCTTTGCACCGCTGAGAGAATAAACCTCACCAAGGTCAAAGTCGAAGTGAGCATAGCCCTGAGCGTTGTGGTTCTTATCATCCAAGCCAAGCCATGTGCCATCGTAAATATCAGCGGAATAAATACCGTCGGTTACTTTGGACAACTGATTATACTTTGTAGTACCTGTAATTGTAGGAGTCTTGCCGTAAACGATGCTTTCGTTTTCTGTAGGAGCAACAGTTTCACCTGTATAAGGAGTACCGTTAACAACGATTTCATTAATAAACATCCAACTGCTGTTTACAGCCTTAATTCGTATATATCTGCCTGCATAGCCTGCGCCGGATGCGGAGAAGGAATATGTACCGTCAGACCATGTGCCTGTGGGAAGTGTGAAGTTATAAGCAGTTACCCAATTCTTATTATCATCGGAAACCTGAAGCTGAAGATCATAAGGTCTGCCGATACCGTTAGTGCTGTTAACACCAACATGAATCTGTGCGTCGCTGATATTATACTTAGCACCAAGGTCATAGTCTACATGAACATAACCGCCGGATTGATTTGCATCTCTAAGGCCGAGCCATGTTCCGTCATTAACATCGTTAGAATATACACCGTCGGTCAAGCCGGAGCCTGTGTGAGTTGTTGTGCCGGTGATAGTGTATTGCTTACCTGCAACAAGAGAACCATTGGAGGTAGTGGGAGCAGAAGGAGTAGAGGGAGTAGAGCTGTCGCCGGAGGAAGAACCGGTTGTAGTGATCTGAACAACACGCTTATTGTGAGTAGCTTCAACAAAGCTCTTAGATCTGGAGTTATAAACCCAACCTGTTACACCGTCATATGTTGTCTTAAGGAACAAGCCGTCAGAGGAAACTTCGGTTACCTCAAACATTCTGTACTGAGGAATAACAGAAAGCTCGGTAGAAGAAGTGCTCTTAGACGCGAAAATAGACTTGTTGCCATTTGTCATATAAAGACCTGTGGTAGGATTGTATCCGGAATAGTCAATGTTAGAAACATTGTCGGAATCGTAAGGCAATCTGCCATAGCCGTGGATTTTAGAGTTGGAAAGAGAATAGCTCTTGAAATAAACACCGCCGCCGTTTGCTTCGACACCGGTACCGGAGGATGTGTTACCTTCAATTGTGTAAACTCTGCCGCCGGAAACGTATACTACGATACCAACGTGACAGGGGCCTTGGGAATTCTTGAAGAAAATTATATCGCCGTAGATAGGAGTGTAAGAGCCGCCACGAGCAGCAGACTTCTTATAATAGCTTGTGTAGTTGGAAAGCTGGCTTACCCAAGCAGTACAGGAATATTCCTTCCAGATGCAGGATGTGTCGCCCTTGTTGAAACGGCAAGCATATTTATAAGATGCCTGGTCGGTACAACGGGATTGATAAAGAGACCAAGAAACAAAGGATGCGCACCATGCATAGCTGTAGGTGTCAAGCCAGTTACCTGCATTGTAGTTGAATTCGGTATAGTTACCTTTACTTGCAACGGTACCGCTGTAGCTACCTGCAGAGGGACCCTCCTGATAGCCAAGCTGAGAGAAAGCAACAGCCAAAAGATTGTTTCTGTCGTCGTCGCCAAGTGTAAGCTTAGTATAATTGGTATAATATCTTCCGTTCTTGTAGGAAGATGAAACAGAATTTCCGCCTTTTCTGTATGTAAGAGATGCAGAAGCGGGAAGAACCAGGCAGGGAATCATCATTGCGAGAACAAGAGCCACCGCCAAAACGCGAGTGAAATGCTTTTTCATAAAACCTCTCCTATTATAATATTATTTTAAGCGAGCTTTCGCCCACATAAAGCCGATTCGCAATAGATTATACCATATTTTTAAAAAACTGTAAAGAAATTTAACAATTTTTTTTGTCATGATGCTTTTTTCATTATATTGCACAAATCAGGCACTTTGAAATTGTGCAAAAAGAAAACAACAAGACCGCTTTTTAGAAAAAAGCGGTCTATGATGTCATATATTATTTAGAGTTTAAAGAGCGTTTGCTGTAATACTTACGATAATAATACTTCTTATTTTTAGGCTTACGGTTGTTTCTTACGACGCCAAGCATCTTACAGCCGCTTTTTTCTATTTTTTCAACAATAATTTGAGCATCGCGGTAATGCACCTTTGAATTGCCGATTACCATAATAGCTCCGTCGCATTTTTCGGCAACAACAGCAGCGTCAATAATCTGTCCCAAAGGAGGAGTATCGATTATAATATAATCGTAAACCTTTCTGCATTCGGACAGCAATGCCGCAAAATATTTTCCGCTCAAAAGCTCAACAGGGTTGGGAGGACACTGACCTGCAAAAAGAATATGCATTTTAAGGTCATTAACAGGATAAAGGCAATCGGTAATCGAGCTCATTCCGGTCAAAACCTCGCTCAATCCGCTATGGAATGAAGCTGTTGTGTTTCTTACTGCCATAACAGACTTTCGCATATCGGCATCAATGAGCAATACCCTTTTATCAAGCTGAGCAAATGATTTTGCTATATGGAGAGAAACCGTTGTTTTACCGTCGTTTTCATTACAGCTTGTTATACAAATAACCTTTACGTCCTGTCCGCAAAACTGAATATTTGTACGCAATACCTTATAAGCTTCCTCGGTAAAAAAATCATTGTCGCCGGGTAATTTCAAATCAATAGATGAAATGCTCATTTTTTACCTCCGTTTGCTTCTGTGAGTTTCCTTTGACCATACGCATATTTGCCTTTTTTCTTTGCTTCGTCGGCATCGGGGATGTCGCCCAAAATGCTTAATCCCAAGCAACGCTCTATATCGTCATCCGTATGGATATAGTTATCAAAAAGGAAAAGCGCAAGGAATACAATATAAATCAATCCGCCTGCCGCAATTCCGTAAATCAAATAATTTGTAAAGGAAACTCCGTTAATCGCATAAGGGCTGTAAGTTCCTTCTTCAAAAACCTGAAGCTGGTCATAATTCAAAGTACGATTAATGGACTCGGCGCCGATGCGGCAAACACCGTCTACTATCTGTTTTGCCATTTCGGGGGATGTGGCAATTGCAGTAACCTCCAGAACACGGGTTTCCTCGGGATTGGTGATAGAAATAGACGACTTAAACGCCCCATAACCATTTTTCACTCCAAGCTCATCTCCAAGCTTGTTTAAAACCGTACGGCTGGTAAGAAGATAGCGGCTGTCAGCTCTAACGACATTAGCCAATGCATAGTCTACAGTCCATTGCTGATCGAGCTTACCATTCTCGTCTAGGGCAGAATTTTCCTTTGTCCCCAGTAGATACAAGGTCGCAGTCGAGGAATACATCGGAACATAATTAGCTTTAGCATAAAAATAGAACGCTACCGAAACAACAACAGCGGCTATTATTACATAATGAAAGCATCCGCGCAATACATTCCAAAGATCCTTAAGGGATATAGTCTTTAAACCGATCTTTTCCTTATCCATTTATTTCCTCCGCAATACTATTTTTAAAAATTAATTCATATGCGTTTTCAAAACAAAGCTTTGAGGCAGATTCCTTTCCGTATTTATCGGAAAGATAATTATATGCACCGCTTATCAAGGGCAGCCTGTCGATTGATGAATGGCCGTCACTTGAAATAAAGCTTACCAGCTCCTCGGACAAAAGCTTTTTGACCTTAACCTTCTGAAAAAAGCCAATCCCGCCATAAACGCTTATAGCATTGATTTGAAACAAAACTCCGTCGCGCTTAAGGCTTTCTATAAATTTTACCGAAAGCTTATCATAACGTTCGGTGTGAGCGAGAATAGGCACATATCCCGAACGAAGGATAGAATAAAGTCCTTCACAGATATTAGCTTGCGATTCGGTACAGTTAAACTCAACCAGAACATATCTGCTGTTCCCTAGGGTTTTGCACATACCCTGCCTAAGCCATGAGCCCGATTCATCCATATAAAAAAGCTCGTTGCCTAAAAGAAGATGAAGATCAGGATACTTTTCTGAGCAATATTCCTTCAATTCATCGAAAGCCTTTTGGGTTTTATCAGAATTATTCCCAAATTCACTAGGGCAAAAATGCGGTGTTGCACACATAAAACGGACTCCGTCATTATATGCAAGGTCGATCATTTCAAGCATTTCTGCCCGATTCGATGCACCGTCATCGGTTCCGTAAAGAATATGGGTATGTATATCGGCAAAAAACACAAAAATGCCCCTTTACTTATAATTCGACAAATTTATTATGACACATCTAAAATCAAATGTCAATAGCCAAAAACCTCGTTGATTGCATTAATTGCATCCTGCTCTGTTACCAAAAGTGATATTTCCTTTCTCATTTTGGCAGATCCTGAAAAGCCCTTGCAATATTGAAGCAAATGATGTCTGAACTCTTTAATGCCGTTGGCACCTTTTTCTCTTACAACAGTTTTGAGCTGCCTGAAAAGCAGTTCCTTCTTTTCTTCATTTGTAGGCACAGAAAACTCTGTACCCTCTAATTTGGCAAGTATTTCGCTAAATACCCAAGGAGCACCGTAAGCGCCTCTACCTATCATTACACCGTCGCATCCTGTTTCCTTCTTCATATTACAGAAGTCCTCATAGGAAGCAACATCGCCGTTGCCTACAACAGGAATTTTAACGGTTTCCTTTACCTTTTTTATTATTTCCCTGTCGGCATATCCCGAATACATTTGTGAACGTGTTCTTCCGTGAACAAAAACCGCGCTGGCTCCGCCTTTTTCAACCGCCAAAGCAACCTTCAAAGCCGATTCGGGGTCGTCATCATCGCAAGCCTTTCGGAATTTTGCTGTAACAGGCACATTTACTGCATTGGCAACCGTATAAACAATTTTTTCGCAAAGGCTGGGATTTCGCATCAATGCGCTACCCTCTCCGTTTTTTACAAGCTTGGGCACAGGGCAACCCATATTGATGTCAATGTATTGAGGATTATATCGAAGCATCTGCTTGGCGGCAAACGCCATTATCTGAGGGTCGCTTCCGAAAAGCTGAATCGCCGCAGGGCGTTCATCATCATAAAGCTTTGCAAGGTCATCGGTTTTTCTGTCATTATAGCTGACAGCCTTTGCGCTTATTAATTCACTTGTAACTCCTTCTGCACCGCATTTTATACATACAGCACGAAAGGCATGGTCGGTTATTCCTGCCATAGGCGCAAGAAAAAGTCCATGGCGAAATTCCAAATTTCCTATTTTCATTTATATATCAGTTGACGGTTTTTCCGCCGCCTGTCCTTTCAAGGAATTTTTCCGCTTCATGGAATAAAGCGGAATATTCGGGTTTATGTCTGTTTTCCTTCAGCTTTTCCGCCAAACCGTCGGTTTCGGCAAGAAGGGTAATATCATTTATCGCCGCGCAGGCAAAGGAAAATTCACCGCTTTGACGTACACCGAAGAAATCACCGGGCCCTCTTTTTTCCAAATCGGCCTCGGCTATTTTAAACCCGTCGGATGTATCTCTCATTACAGCCAAACGGTCGGCAGAATCATCCGTGGATTTGCCGTTAACAAGAATACAAACAGAACGTCTATCTCCTCTGCCTATTCTTCCTCTAAGCTGATGAAGCTGTGACAAACCGAAGCATTCGGCATTTTCGATAACCATAACAGTAGCCTCGGGAACATCCACGCCAACCTCGATGACCGTGGTTGCCACCAAAATTTTGGTATTTCCCTTTGCAAAATCCTCCATAACTCTGCTTTTTTCGGCAGGCTTTAGCTTGCCGTGAAGCAATCCCATAGGGATTCCGCTAAAATATCCCGAGGATAATTCATCAAAATAGCTTTCGGCGGCACGTTTTTCCGAATCCGCCTCGCCTTCTTCAATAAGTGGACAAACAATATATGCCCTGCCGCCTGCAGAAATCTCTTTTTTTATAAAATCATAAACCCTTTGAGAGTCATCCTGAGAAACAACCCTTGTTTCGATTTCCTTTCTGCCCACAGGACGCTCGTCCAGCAGAGAAACATCCAAATCTCCGAAAATAATCAGAGAAAGTGAACGAGGTATAGGGGTTGCAGACATAACAAGCATATGAGCGCGTTTGCCTTCATGCTCGCTTTTTGACAGTAATTGAGAACGCTGCTTTACACCAAAGCGGTGTTGCTCGTCTACTACCTCAAGAGCACAATTTTTAAAGACGGTATTATCGGTAATTAAGGCATGGGTTCCCACAGCCACATGAACATCGCCATTGGCTATTCCCTCCCGCACACGTTTTTTTTCTGCCGCAGGCAAGCCCGAAACCAAAAGCTCGGTTTTGATTCCAAAGGGAGAAAGAAATTTATCCAAGGTCTTTTTGTGCTGACCTGCCAATATTTCGGTTGGAGCCATCATACAGGCCTGAAATCCGTTTTTAACACAAAGATATATTGCCGCCGCCGCAACGGCAGTTTTGCCGCTTCCCACGTCGCCCTGAAGCAATCTTGCCATCGGAACATCCTTTTCCAAATCGGCAAAGATTTCCTTAACCGAACGCTTTTGAGCATTTGTCAGCTCAAAGGGAAGATTTTCGACAAAATGCTTTATTCCCGTATTTTTCAGAGTTAAGGGAAATGCATTTTCCTTTTTTACCGAATTTCTCATATTGGACAAAGCCAAACGGAAAACCGCTATTTCACCAAAGGCTATGGTTCGTCTTGCCATAGCAAGGTCATTTTGAGTTTGAGGAAAATGCATTAATCTAACGGCTTCTCCTCTTGAAATAAGATTATATTCCTTTCTTATTTCCTGAGGAAAAAGCTCGGGCAGAGAATCGCAAAGCTTCAATACCTCGATAACAGAGGATTGAATATTTTTCTGCGTTAAGGGCGGAGAAGCCCGATATATAGGAACATAATAAGGAAGCTCCTTATTGGGAAAGATAGGCTCCAGCTTGGGAGAGGTCATTTCCCTGCCGTAATAGCCAATCTTCATTCTGCCGTACGCCCGGTATCTCCGTCCCTTTGTCAACGACTTTGCCATAAAGGGGCAATTAAAGAACACAAGCTCCATCGAGCTGCTATCGTCCTCAACCACAGAACGGAACACCGACATATTTCCTCTCAGGTATTTAGGTGTGCTTGTTTCTCTTACTGTTATCTCAACAGCGCAAAGCTCTCCGTCAAGAGCCTCGCTGACCTTTCTTATTTTGCCTCGTTCCTCATATTTACGAGGGTAAAATTCCAAAAGGTCCTTAACCGTTTCCACTCCCAATCGATTGAAAGCGGCAGCCTTGGCTTCTCCGATACCTTTTATTAAATTCACAGATGTTTCAAGGGTTAACCTTACTGCCATTTATTATTCCTCAATCAGAATTTTTCCATCGTGATATTTGTATATTCCAATCCAATATCATCCAAAGCATTTTGCTCACGCTCGCCGTGAGTTAAAATGAATATTTGATGCTTTTTAGTTGCTTCCTTCAAAGCACCTGCCATCATTCTCAAGCGTGAATCATCTATACGAACGAATGCATCATCAAGTAATATAGGAACTCCGCAGCCTCCGAAAAGCATATCCGCCAACGCAAGGCGCAGAGAAAGATATGCGCTGTCCCGTGTACCTGCCGACAGAAACTCACAGCTTCTGCGGAAATCGGTTTCAAAGCTCATGGAAAGACGGGTATCTATCTCGAAATTATGATATTTTCCGCCTGTTGCCGCAGTAAAATATTCGTCAGCGCGTTCACCGATTCGAGGTGCAACCATGCTTTTCATATAATCGCTTGCTTCCTCGATTGTTTTTATTGCGGTTTCATAAGCCTTATGCTTAATTGAAAGCTCATATATTCTGTTATTAAGAGCATCACGCTTGCCTACCATAACCGCAGGGTCGCCGCTTCTTGCCTCGATAGCGGCAATCTTAACCTCGTCATTTTTATTAAGCTCGGAAAGCTGATTGTATTGCTGAGTATAAAAGGCTATTTCGCGGTCAACCTTTGCTCTTTCTCTTTCAGGCTTGGTTGCTCCTCTTGCTTCCTCTGTAAGTCCAACAACATCAATACCCTCGCTTGCCGCCGCAAGCTCATTTTTCTTTGCGCGCCAAACTGCAAGCTTTTCTCCGCTTTCGGCAGAAGCAGAAAGAATATGCTCGATTTGCTCGCCGTAATTCTTGCCCGACACCTCGGCATATTTACCGATTTCCTCGTCAAGGGATTTTTTAAGTATTAAGCAATTGGTTCGGCTTTCGTCATAGGAGCATTGCAATGCCTCAACACGGCTTTCTGCCTCGTTGGTTCTTGCCTCAAGAGCAGGAAGGCTTAAAATCGCTTCCTTAAGCTCTCCGATATTCTTCAAGCCGTATTCCTTTGCCAAGCTGGCAGGCTTGCCAAGCAAAACACCGCCGCAGGCACCTAAAATAATCGCTATTGCCAAACACAAAAATGCGCTTGGGTTATGATATGCAATATAAACAAATAATCCAACTACTGTGAAAAGCACAGCCGCCGCAAAGAAAAGCTTGGAATTACGCTCACAATTATGTATAAGCTTTTGCGCCTTTTTAGCTTCGGCAACATCAATTACATGAAGAGATTCGCATTCCTCCAATTCTGCCTCGGCTTCCTCTAAAAGCTCGGCAATGTTATTGCAATTTCTCTGCTCGGCAACAAGCTCGGCATTTTTAGAAGAAAGAAGTGAAAATGCACCGCCGTCTGCCTGCTGCTTTAAGCCTGCAGAGGCATGAACATATTCCTCTCGTGCAAGATTTTCCTCTACGGTCAATCTGTTAATAGTGCGTAATTTAAGAGAAGCTTCGTATTTTTCGATATTTCTTCTTTCCTCCGAAAGCTCCTTCAAGCGTTCTGCCGCATCCGAAACAGTTACCGAACGCTTCTTTATATCCTCTCTTAACTCCAAAGCCTCTTGACGAAGCTCGGTAGATTCGGTTATTTTTTCCTCAAGGCTATCTCTTTCTCTTTCCGCCTTAGGGAGCAATCCGTTTCCTGCCTTGCCCTTTATTTCATTTTTGCAATCGGTCAACCGCGAAAGCGCCTTTTTGGTACCAACCTGCTCGTCAGCACTTATCGCAATATTCCTCAATCTGTCGGCAAGTATTTCATCCTTGCTTTGAGGCACGGTAAGCTGACGAAAAAACAATGTTCTCGCAAAAATTTCCTCGCTTACGCCGAAGAATGCTTCGCCGGGGACCTCACCTGCAAATTCGGTTTTGCCTGTCATACGGTTGGTTACGCTGACGGTTTCCTTGCCGGAGGGAGCAAGCTTGCGGTAGATTATATAACGCTCGCCGTCGGAATTTACGGTTATACTTCCCTCAACTGTTTCGTTATCCCAAGGAGTATAAAGCCTTTTTTCGTTTTCCGAAAGGGTTTGCAATCTTGTTCCTGCAAAGCCGTAAAAAACAAATTTAATAAACGCCGCCAGGGTGGATTTACCGCTTTCGTTAGGTGCAGAAAGAATATTTATGCCCTTTTCTGCGGAAACAAAGGTGTTTTTTAGTTTACCAAAGGAGGCAACCTCTATTTTTTCAATAGTTACATTCATATCTTTTCACCTCCGTTATAATCTACAACGCTTCTGTCCTCTAATGCAGATATACCGTATTTCAAAGCAAGGGCAAGAACGCGGTATTCCTCAGAATCCTCGTCAAGTCCCTCCATTTGAGAAAGAAGCTTTCGGCAAAAGATTCCTTTTAGGGTGTTGCTCTTTTCAAGCTCACCTAAATTAGGCTTCAAGCGGGTTTCGTCAATTATTTCGATATAGCAGGGATATTCACATCC
>JAZSFY010000363.1:0-5903 GCA_045532415.1 Eubacteriales bacterium
CGAAAAAATCAAGAATATCTAATTTAATGTGTTAAAAAATTAAAAAATCTGTCAACTTGGTATTGATTTTTTAGTGAAAATAGAGTAAAATAGAAAAACAAAGAATCCCTTGTGTCACACCGGCGTCGTCCAAGGGTGTATCAAAAATCCAATCAGCCGGAAGAACGGAGTTAATTATGCAACTTATCGTAGGTGTAAAAGGAACCGGTAAGACAAAAACCCTTATTGAAGAAGTAAACAAGGCCTCTAAGGAAACTAAAGGTGTTGTTATTTGTATCGAATACGGCAGAAAGCTTAACAACGATATCACAACTCGTGCACGTCTTGTAGACGCATTGGAATATGGTATCGACAGCGCAGATAAGCTTTATGGCTTTGTTTGCGGTATGGTTGCCTGCAACTATGATATTACCGAAATGTTTATTGACAGCGCTCTTAAGATCTGTGGCGACAATGTTGCAGAATTTGAAGAATTTGTTGTTAAATTTGATAAGCTTTGCTCTTCTTATAACATCGAATGTGTAGTTACTGCATCTACTGATGCTTCTGCTCTTACAGAAAAAACTGCTTCCTTCATTCGCTGAGCTTCTCTATGGACGAAAAAAAGCAGTCTTTGTTAAAATGCGGTGTTCGCGGCTTGGGTGCTTATTCGATAATAAGCTTTGTCTGGGTGGCGTTTATCGCGACGGGAATAAGCAACGGCAGCACAGATATAAGTGCCTTTGCTTCTCGCTTGGTTGTGAGCAATCTTACAATTGCCTTGTTTTCGGTGGTTTTTGGCTTCTCCTTCCTTGCGTTGGAATCCCAAAAAATCTCATCTACAGCAGGACGGGCAATTCACGTTTTGGTTAATTATGTTGCTGCTATGGTTTGTGTTTATGCACTTCATTCCAATGTAAGCGACGTTAAAACCGCAACGATGATAATTTTAATATTCTTTGCATCGGTTGCATATTTTGCAATATATGGTGTTGCTGCCCTTGTTTCTTATTTGATTAAAAGGAAATAGGCTGTATTAATGCTTGCAAAGGGCAGACTGATGTCTGCCCTTGTTGGTTTTTAAATAAAAAGTTTTAAAGTAGGAGAATCGTCATGAAAAAATTCAGGACAGTTATTTCATTGTTAATGGCAATGGTAATGACATTTACTCTTCTTCCTTTCGCGGCAATCGCTGCTGATTTGACAGAGTCGATTCAGTCTGTAATGGGCGAAAGCAGAGATGATGCTGTTTATACAGCAGTTATCGAAGCCCCTTACGAGGTTGTGGTAGGAGAGGAATTTCAGGTATCTGTTATTGCCAAGGATGTTACAACAGCGATTGATTATGTTGTAATGTGCCTTAATTGGGATCCTAATGCGGTTTCCCTTGTAAGCAGCGCTAGCGTAAATAATACAGAGGTTAAAAATTCCTTTGTTCCTGTATCAGGCAAAACCGACGAGTGGGAGTCCTTCACTCGTTTGCTTAAGGAAAATGACGAAATTGTTCTCGGCGTTGTTTATGTAGAGGTGGGAACCTTTGGCGCAGACGAAACCGTTCAAAGCGTTGTGGAAGACGATGTTTTGAAGTTCAACTTTACCTTTAGCGCGTCTGCGGTGGGCGAAGTAGCTTTCTATATTCCTCACGATACTGTCATCGCCCAAAATGTTTCTACATTTGATGAATATAACGGTAATGGCTCTTATGCTATCGTTAATGTGGTTGATAATTCCGATGTTCCTCCTGAAGAGCCTTCCGTAGAAGAATCTTCCGAAGAACCCTCCGCAGAGCCTTCTGCAGAACCCTCTGCCGAACCTTCTGAAGAGCCCTCTGTCGAACCTTCCGTAGAAGAATCCTCCGAAGAAGAAATTCCTTCTGAGGAAGATGTTACCTCTGAGGAGGTTAGCGTCGATCCTTCCCTTGAAGAAGCTGTTTTGGCGGTAATGGGCGAAAAGAGAGAGGACGCTGTTTTCACAGGATTTATTAAGGCTCCCTCTCATGTAGTAGCAGGCGAGGACTTTCAGGTTTCTGTTGTGGCAAGAGATGTTACAACAGCAATTGACTTGATTTCTATGTATTTCCAATGGGATGTTGACACAGTTTCTCTTGTCAGCGATGCTACAGCGAATAATACAGAAATTAAAAATTCCTTTGTTCCCGTAGCAGGTAAAACCGATGAATGGGTTTCCTTTACTCGTCTGTTAAAGGAAAATGACGAAGTTGTTCCCGGAGTTATTTACCTTGAAGTTGGTACTATGGGTGATGACGGATCTGTCCAAAGTGTTACCCAAGATGATGTATTCAAGGTTGTATTTACCTTTAATGCATCCGTAGCAGGTCAAACAGCATTTTATATTCCTCACGATACTGCTTATGCTCAAGATATGACCGATTTTTATGAATATAACGGTAATGGCTCCTATGCTATCGTTAACGTAGTTGAAAGCTCCGATGATATTCCTTCTGATGCGGTTACAACCGAAGAAGAAATTTCATCCGAAGAACCTTCCGTTGAAGAATCTTCTGAAGAAGAACCCTCCGTTGAAGAACCTTCCGTTGAAGAACCTTCTGAAGAAGAACCCTCCGTTGAAGAATCTTCCGTTGAAGAATCTTCCGAAGAAGAATCCTCTGAGGAAGTGAGTGTTGAATTTCCTGCTAATGAAGAAGAACTTCAGGCTGCAATGGGCGAAGAACACGATGATGCTGTTTACACAGCGGTAATCGAAGCTCCTTCCCGTGTAGTGGTAGGCGAGGATTTTCAGGTTACTGTTATTGCCAATGATATTAAAGCGGCGATTAATTTGTTCTCAATGTACTTTAATTGGGATGAAAATGCAGTTTCACTTATAAGCGATGCCACAGAAAACAATACTGAGATCAAAAATTCCTTTATTTCTGTTGCGGGAAAAACCGATGAATGGGAATCCTTTGTTCGCTTGCATAAGGAAGACGGCAAACTTGTTCCCGGCGTTATTTCGGTTTCTGCGTTGACTGTCGGCGAGGACGGCTCTGTTCAAAGTATTACAGAGGATGGTGTATTCAAGGTTGTATTTACTTTCAATGCATCGAAAGTAGGTCAAACAGCTTTCTATATTCCTAATGATACCGCAACTGCTATGGAATGGACGGGAAGTGACTTCAACAATCTTAACGGTAACGGCTCTTATGTTATTATTAATGTAGTTGAACCTCCTGTTTCTCTTGAAGAAAAGGTTCAGCACGAAATGGGTGACGTGAACGATGATGCTGTTTACACAGCGATAATCGAGGCGCCCTCTCAGGTTGAAGTTGGCAGAGATTTTCAGGTTACTGTTATTGCCAATGATATAAATGCGGCGATTAATTTGTTCTCCATGTACTTTAATTGGGATGCAAATATGATTTCGCTCGTAAGCGATGCAACGGCTGATAATACAGAGATTGAAAACTCCCTTGTTTCCATTGCAGGCAAAACCGACGAATGGGAATCTTGGGTTCGTTTGTTGAAGGAAAATGGAGAAATTGTTCCCGGTGTTATTTGCCTTGAAGCGTTAACTACCGGCGAGGACGGCTCTGTTCAAAGTGTTACAGAGGATGGCGTATTCAAGGTTGTATTTACCTTTAGAGCGTTAGAAGTAGGTCAAACAGCCTTCTATATTCCTAACGATACCGCAACTGCCACAGAATGGCTGGATGACGGATATAATAGCTGTAAGGGTAACGGCTCTTATGCTATCATTGATGTAATTGAAAGAGTTCCTACCTTTGAAGAAATAATAGAATCTGAAATGGGTGAAACAAACGATGACGCTGTTTATACAGCAGTAATCGAGGCGCCCTCTCAGGTTGCAATCGGAGAGGATTTCCAGGTTTCTGTTATTGCAAGAGATGTTACAACCGCTATTGATTTGTTCTCTATGTACTTTAAGTGGGATGTAAATGCGGTTTCCCTTGTAAGCAGTGCTACATCAAATAATACAGAAGTTAAAAAATCCTTTGTTCCTGTGGCAGGCAAAACCAATGAGTGGGAATCTTTCACTCGCTTGCTTAAGGAAAATGGCGAGGTTGTTCCCGGCGTTATTTATATAGACGTCGGTACAATGGGCACCGATGGCTCCATTCAGAGTGTTACGGAGGATGACGTATTCAAGGTTACATTTACATTTAATGCATCCAAATTAGGACAAACAGCCTTCTATATTCCTCATGGTACAGCTGTGGCGTCCGAGTTGACCGACTTTAACGAGTATAACGGCAACGGTTCTTATGTGATTATAAATGTATACGAGCCTGATTATGTTTTAGGCGACGTAGATAACGACGGTGAATGTGATACAGCCGACTATCTTATGCTCAAAAAGTATTATTTCGGAACAGTTTCCGAAGATGCTATAATCATGAAGTATACCTTTGTAAAGAGATCTGATATTGATGGCAACGGTGTTATCAATGCTAACGATTATTTCCTTTTGAAGCGCGGTATTTTTGGATATATCAATCTCGATGATATCAAGGCATTGCGCGAACAAGAAATTTAATATAATGAAAACCGACCTTGTTGAAAAACAAGGTCGGTTTTTTGCTTTTAATGAAGAGTTTATGCCGAATTGATGAAAAAGCGGCGTTTTTGCAGACGTTTTTGGTCTATTTGCCCATAGAATCAATTTGTCTATGGTAAAGTAAATATGGTGATGTGTAATGATGCTTTCCTTTGGAGAGAAAATTAAGAATCTACGTGAGGACGCAAATCTCAGTCAAGCCCAGCTCGGAAAAGCATGCCGTATGACCCAACGAAAGGTGTCATATATAGAATGCGGAAAAAGTGAGCCGAGTATTGAGGATATCATCGCATTGTGTAAATTCTTCAAGGTATCCTCTGATTACCTTTTGGGAATATCGGAGCGTCCAAGATGACCCCCGGCAAAGAAAAAGAAGCCTTTCGGCTTCTTTTTTGTTTTGGGCGTTAGATAAAAATCGGATGCCCATTGTATCCCCCGGCAAGAAGGGGAATAATATCCATAACGGCCCCGATGTGAAAATAAGAAATCCAACCAACACAAAGCATGACAAGCGCATCGGGAGTCCGTAGGGAAAGCATAATAAATGATTTTTCCGTAGGAATATCGTCAAAAGTCTACATTATACGGCAATTATAGACTTTTTGAATCTATTTGTCAATAGAGAGTTTTTTTATGTGGTAAAGTGATATTGGTGATAAAGAATGGTGCTTTCCTTTGGTGAAAAAATCAGAAACCTACGCGAAGACGCGAATCTTAATCAAACCCAATTAGGCAAGGCAGTCGGTATGACTCAAAGAAAAGTGTCATATCTCGAATGCGGCAAAAATGAACCCAGTATAGAGGATATCGTTGCATTATGCAAATTTTTTAGAGTGTCCTCCGATTATCTGCTGGGATTATCAAAAAAACCAAGATAACCTTGCGAAAAAAACAACCGATTGTAAAATCGGTTGTTTTTTTGTTGTATTTAAATTTAATTAAACATTGAATCTGAACAAAACAACGTCGCCGTCGTTCATCACATATTCCTTGCCTTCGCTTCTTACAAGACCTGCTTCCTTGCAGGCTGCGAGAGAGCCCTTTTCAATAAGTTTGTCATAAGGCACAACCTCTGCGCGGATGAAGCCTCTTTCAAAGTCTGTGTGAATCTTACCTGCGGCACCGGGCGCTTTTGTGCCCTTTTTAATGGTCCAAGCGCGAACCTCGGGCTCGCCTGCGGTAAGGAAAGAAATCAATCCCAAAAGGGCATAGGAAGCCTTTATAAGCTTGTCCAAGCCTGTTTCGGAAACGCCAAGCTCCTCTAAGTATGCCTGCTGTTCTTCTTCGTCAAGGTCGCCTAATGCAGCTTCGGTTTCGGCACAAACCGAAATGATTTCGGCTTCTTCACCTTCGATAGCAGCCTTAAGCTTGCAATAATAGGGATTTTC
>JAZSFY010000035.1:0-2647 GCA_045532415.1 Eubacteriales bacterium
CCTACTATGTTTTTGCGGGCGGAGCAAGCCCCGCCCCTACGTTTTGCGGGCGGAGCAAGCCCCGCCCCTACGTTTTTCGGGAAGAAAATATTATTTCTTTAATTCATTCATAACCAAGCCGGTTTTGAGCTTGGGATAGAAATATGTACTCTTTTGGGGCATTTTGTCGCCTGCCAATGCAACAGCCTTGATTTGAGAAACCTTGGTTGCATTAATAAGGAACGCCGCGTTTGCCTTGCCGTTCTTAACCGATTCGATAGCCTCGTCCATAGAACGTGTATAGCGGAGGTTTATCTGGTTTGCCATGTTTTCTTTATCGATTCCGAGAGCGTTTTCCAAAACGAAGGAGTGAAGCACGCTAACGTCAAGGTCGCTGTATGCCTCGCTGCGGTTATCGATAATTCTCTGCTTTTCGGGCTTGAATTCCAAAAGAAGGAAATCGTCGCCGCCGTTATAAAGAGCAAAGGTCTTGCCGTTTTCGCCCTTCTTCAATTCTGCCTTAAGGTCGGAAAGAGGCTTTACAGAGGTGTTGAAATCGTCAGCGCACTTTGCGGCAATTTCGTTTCTGTCAACCGCTTTGTCAACAATCAATCTGTGGGTGGGGAATACAACCAAGCCCTTGTCGTCCATGTCAACAAGAGTCATCATTACATGGTCAACATCTCTGTCCTCGGTAACCAAGCCCGATTCCTTGCAATGATTTCTGAAGTTAAGGGCGGTTTCATATCTGTGGTGGCCGTCGGCGATGAACAATTGCTTGTCAGCCAATGCGTTGATAATCTTTTCAACACAGCAGCCGCATTCAATCTTCCACAATGTGTGGGTAACGCCCTCGTCATCTGTAAATTTATGAATAGGCGCTTCTGCGGTTTTCTTTCCGATTTCCTCGGCGATAACACCGCTTTCGTCGTTATACAAGGAATAGATAGAGGAAAAGTTGCAGTTTGTTGCGCTCATAAGCTCAAATCTGTCCTTCTTAGCCTTGGTCAAGGTTTCCTCATGAGGAAGAACGATTCTTTCGGAGAAATCGCAAAGCTTAACCTTGCAGACGATACCTGTCAAGCAATAGTCGACGCCCTCTACGTTAAATTCCTCGCGGTAAACATAGATGCCTTCCTTTTCATCTCTTGCAACGATGCCGTCGTTAACCCAAGAATTAAGGGTTTCGCCTGCGGTTTTATATTTGTCCTCTCCCTCGGGAAGCTCCAATCTAACAAGGTTATATTGGTTCTTTTCGATAAGTGTGGCTCTTTCGTCTGCCGAAATAATATCATAGGGAGGGCAAACGCAGGTTTCGATTGCGCCTGCTTTTTCTGTGAAGTGTAATGCCTTAATGCCTTTAATTACTGCCATTTTAAATTTCTAACAAAGTCGGATTATGATACAAGGGAAAATTTTCCTCCGACCGTATATCCTTTCATTATTTTTTCTATGTGTAATTTATACCTTTTTAAGCTTTGCAAAATTGCCCATAATCTTTTTGACCGAGCCGTTCTTAAATTCGATTTCATAAAGAACGTCGCCACCCATGGGTGTAGCACTCAAAATTTCGCCTTCGCCGAACATTGCGTGCTTTACTGTTTCGCCTGCTTCGAAAACATCAGCTTTTTCGGTCTTTGCATAGGTTGTATGGATATTTTCGAGATAATTGTTTCTCGATTCCATGTGCCTTGCGGAATATGCGCTTACAGGTGCGGCTGTGTGACCGCTGCTGTCGCGGACTGTTGCTCTGTCGCAAGCTGTTTGTGGAATTTCGTTGCCGAAGCGTGAAATCTGCCTTGTTTCGGTTCTGCCGTAAAGCATTCGCGATGAGGTATTAAGGAGATAAAGCTCCTTTTTGGCTCTTGTTACGGCAACATAAGCCAATCTTCTCTCCTCCTCAAGGCCCTTGTCACCTTCGGAGAAGGATTGGGAGCTTGGGAAAAGACCTTCCTCAAAGCCTGCAATGAATACTGTGGGAAATTCCAAGCCCTTTGCCGAATGAACCGTCATCAAAACAACGGCGTCGCTGTTTTCCTCATAATTGTCAAGGTCGCTGACCAAGGCAAGCTCATTGAGAAATTCTGCCAATGTGGGGTTTTCCGAGGTTTCCTCAAACAAAGCCGCCGAGGAAATAAGCTCGAGAATGTTTTCTTCTCTTTCCTTGCCGTCGGATTCCTCTGCAAGCATCACTCGATAGCCGGTTGCCTCGATAACTCTCGAAACAAGGCTTGAAACCGAGCTTGATTTGGAATAATCACGCAAATCATTTATCATCGCCCCAAAGCGCTCCAGCTTTGGAGAAACTCTCTGTAATTCCTTATAATCACCTGCGTTTGAAATAATTTCAAACATGGTTTTCCCTGTTTCAAGGGAAAGAGAGGTGATTTTTTCCACCGTTGCATCCCCAATAGAACGCTTGGGGACATTTAAAATTCTTCTCAACCTGACGTTATCTGCCGTGTTTGCGATAATCGACAGATATGCAAGAATGTCCTTAACCTCGCGTCTTTCATAGAAGCGTATGCCGCCGAATATCTTATAGGGAATCTTTTTCTTTACAAATGCCGTTTCCAATGAGTTGGAAAGAGCATTTACACGGTAAAGCACCGCGAAATCCGAATATTTTGCGCCCTTTTCCACCTTTTCCTTGATTGTATCGCAGATG
>JAZSFY010000258.1:0-5450 GCA_045532415.1 Eubacteriales bacterium
GCTTACCGCAGCTTTGGACGTTATCGACAAGGCAGGCATTAACATGGAATATCTCTATGCTCTTATGGCACGTACCGAAAAAGACGCCTATGTGGTTCTCCGTGTTGAGGATAACGAAATTGCAGAAGCAGCTCTTGAAAATGCAGGCTTCCACCTTATTACAAACGCTGACGTAAACAAGCTTTAATTTCATAAAAACAGAAAACGTTGCTTGGAAGATTTCTTCTAAGCAACGTTTTTTATTACAATAAAATAGTATTAAAGGAGCGAGGCTTTAAGGAATAATTTTTGCCCTCGATTGTTATGGTCTTTGCGAAATTAAAGGGATTCATGAAAATGCCTACACGGCTTCCGTCGGGGTTCTTGAAAACAGCCGAATTGGTGCTAAATCCACCCTTTGTGGAAAGCATAACCGCACCCTGCTTTACAAGATGTGCATAATGCTTAACCATGTAATAATCGGGGTTATATCTTATTTCACCGTCGATTACATTAATCATCGAGTTCTGTCCCCAGCCCCATGTGCTTGCACAGCGCTCGTCTAATGCAAGATTCCAATAAACACAAGCTCTTGCGCCGTGAGCGAAATAGTGACGCCACATTTCAAAGCCGTACATAGCATAATCCCATGTGTTTTCGCCTTCACCGCATTCCCATTCGCTGTTTATTGTGTCAAGCTCGGGATAATCCTCCTCGCAGGAAAGTATACCAAGCTTGCCTGCCCATTGGTAGGAAACGCCCTTAATAGAAGCCCTGCATTTTTCGTTCTGCATAGCAAGATTCAAAAAGGAATTATGTCTTGTTGTAGTAACATAATCGCCGTTTTCAGGGCCGTTTACTGTGCCGTACCAAAGGTCGGTTAGGTTTTCAAGGGATTTTGAAAGATAATCGCCGATAAATACAGAAAGGTCCTCGCCTCTCCATACGCAGGAGGGGAACTTTTGGTCAGCGTGGATTTCGTTTTGAACATGAAGCTGAGCGATTTTTATGCCCTCGTCAGCATAAGCCTCAACATATTTCTTTAAATACAAGGCATAAGCCTTAAGGTTTTTCTCGGTCATTACTATTTTGCCATAGTTCATAACCTTGGGAAATTTCATCCAGGTGGGAGGACTCCAGGGAGAAGCAAAAAAGCGAAGTCCCTTGGAACGCTTTTGAGCCTCCTTAACCGCAGGAATTATATATTTTTTGTCACGGGCGATAGAAAAATTATTCATTTCATAATCGCCCTCGGTTTCGTTATAGCTATACCAGCTTTCGGCAAAATCGTTTGCACCGATAGACAAACGGCAAAAATCAAAGCCAAAGCCTTCACCGAAAAAGTCATCGAAGATTTTTTCCTTCTTTTTTTCATCAAGGCTTAAAACAGATTTTGCGCCAACCTCGCTTATACAAGCGCCAAAGCCGAAAAGAGGCTTGCCTCTTTCCTCTCCGATAATCAATTCCTCGCCCTTTTCGTCAGAAAGGGCGGTTTCGTTCACCCATTTTTCATTTTCGGTTGAAGATATCCAAATCATATCGATTCTCCTTTCATAGACAAAAAGCTGCCGTAATTCGGCAGCTTTTTAATGGCTTGATTAAATTAGCCGATAACAACCTCGTGACCTGTCTTTGCAGATTCATAGATAGCATCGAGAATCTTCATAAGCATTACGCCGTCTTCAGCAGGAGAGATGCATTCTGCGTTGCCGCGAGCGCATTCAACAAAATGATCGATTTCTCTTGCGAAAAGACCGTCGAAGGAAAGAGAAGAATCGCCAAAGGGCTTAACGTCAACAAATACGCCGTTCATGTCGCCGAAGAATTCAACCTGAGGATTGATCTTAGCACCGGCCTTTGTACCGAACAATTCGATTTCGCCCTTATCGTTCTTGATGTTAAGGTTGAAGGAAGCTTCAACATGGAGAGTAAGACCGTTATCGAAGCGGATAAATGCAGAAGCAAAATCTTCTACGTCATATTTAAACTGACCCTTTGTGGTAGAAACCCAATCCTGACCGCCGCTTGCACGGTTGGAGCCAAGGCTGTTGTTGGTAATACCGTAAACAGAAACGGGCTTGGGACCGCCAGCAAGGAAACGAACAAGGTCGATAACGTGAACGCCAAGGTCGATAAGAGGACCGCCGCCTGCATATTCCTTGTCGCCGAACCAGCCGCCGGGACAGCCGTTACGACGCAAATAGCAAGCCTTTGCATAATAAAGGTCGCCCATTGTGCCGCCATCGATAAATTTACGGATAAGGTCAGCATCGTTGCCAAAGCGGCGAACGAAGCCAAGCATCAAAAGATTGCCTGTTTCCTTGGAAACAGCGAGCATTTCCTCTGCCTCTGCTGTGTTCATAGCCATAGGCTTTTCGCAAAGAACCTTGCATCCAGCCTTAAGAGCAGCGATTGTAGCGCCCTTGTGAGAGGAGTTCCAGGTACAAACCGAAACTGCATCGATCTTTTCCTTTGCGAGCATTTCATTATAATCGGTATAATATGCAGGAACCTTATTGATTTCAGCATATCTCTTTACTTTTTCTTCATCAAGGTCGCAAACTGCAACAACCTCGCACTTTTCGGGGATAGCCTGATAACCACCGATGTGAGCATTACTGATACCGCCTGTACCAATAATGGCAACTCTGAGTTTTTCCATGATTTTCTCCTTGGTAATATAATTATTCTTGCCTTGATAATATAATTATTTTCCTCATTTGTCAAGACAAATTTCAATATTAAAAAATAATTTTTCAAAGCCTCTTGACAATCACATGACCGTGTGATACAATCAAGTAAACTTTCAAAAGGAGGCTTTGCTAAATGAGTATTTTTAAGGCTTACATTCATGGCTGGAAAAACTGGAAACGTTGGGACGGCCGTACAAGAAGAAGGGATTATTGGGGCTTTATGGTATGCCACTATTTAGCGGAATTTTTATTATTTTTTCTTATGGCATTAACAGAAAGCTTTTTTGTAATCTTTCTTGTATTTGCCTATAATTTCCTTTCTATTGTGCCTACCTTGGCAATAACACTGCGTAGATTGCACGATACAAACCACGGCGCTTTGTATTACCTCGTTTCAATAGTACCTGTTATCGGCAACCTTTGGTTCTTTATCCTTATGTGTACAAAGGGCGATTACGGCAAAAATGATTACGGTATCGACCCTAAGGAGGTTGTTTTAGACGACGGAACTTCTATTGATTGCGGCGATTACCCCGATTTCAGAAGCTAATGACAAAAAGCACCAAAAGAATTTGTGATTATTGCACAAATATTTTCAACCATGCTAAAATTATATTGACGCTTTGACAATTGCATGGTATAATTAATTATCAAATCATAGCAAGGGAGGATTAAAGTTATGAAGCTATTCAGAGAATACATCAATGCCATTAAAAATTGGCGTCGTTGGGACGGAAGAAGCCGCAGACGAGATTATTGGATGTTCACCTTGGTGAATTTCATTGTTTCTTCTCTGCTTTCTGCCTTGGTTCCCCTATTGTCGGGAAATAAAACTCTTTATTTAACTGCCATATTCTTGGTAGGAATCTATTCTATTTTAATAATCGTTCCCTCTGTGGCTGTAACTATCCGCAGATTGCATGATGTTAACCGTTCGGGGTATTATTACTTTATCCAGTTTATTCCCCTTATCGGAACAATTTGGTTCCTTATCCTTATGGCAACTGTCGGCGATTACGGTCCCAATAAATACGGCGCAGACCCTAAGGCTGAATTTTTCCAGACCGGTATTGATAAATAATTCATAATGCAAAAGCTCGGTGAGGCTTGTCAGCTTCATCGAGCTTTTTAATTTATTATCTTCCGCCCGGACGGTTGCCGTTTCCTCCGCCTGAGCTTCCGTATATCAAGCTCGACATAGTAATTGATGTAGAAGACGAGCCTATTGTTAATGTGTATACACCACCCTGCTTAATATCCGGATGACTTATTATTATGCAGGAAAACGCTTGGTCGGCTGTTCTTGTAACAAGAACATTTCCCGACGAATCCTTAAGTGTTATTACAGTACCTGCCGATTTATTTCCGCAACTATACATTATCGCGCCTTGTGTAGAGGTTGTGCTGAAGTTTTGCGCCATTCCCGTAGCACCTGTTCCTACAAACACACCGCCGCCTATTGTTCCGGTTGTATCAAAATCCAAGATTGCGGTATCACCACTGTTTGCACCCGAAACAGTAATTTCGCCGCCTGTTATGTTTATGCTGCCGTTAGCATCAAGACCGTCGCCGTTCATTTTAATGTAAACGGTACCGCCCGAAATTGATATCTGTCCGGTAGACGAGGAGAAATTATCACCGGGACGTCCGGGCGCAGCAGATGAGGAGGACGAATCGTTTCCGCCTGCGGCGTTAATGCCATCATCGGAGGCCGCTATAGAAATATCTCCTCCTGCAATAACAACCTGAACCGCTTCGATACCCTCATAGCTTTTAGTAATATTTACCACGCCGTCGGTTATGGCAAAATCGGTATCGGCATGAATACCGTCATCTCCCGAAGAAAGGCTATAGGTACCGCCGGAAACCGTTATAGTTCCGTTGGAATGTATGGTATCATCAGCAGAATTAATATTAAAGGTACCATTCACAAGAATTAGATCCGAGCCTGCCTTGATTCCCTTATAAGATTCGGTATCAGATGAAGATATACTTACCGAGCTGCCTCCACCCGATTTTACGGTAAGGTCGGTGTTTTCAACTTTCAATACGGTTTCAGCCTGAACGCCGTCATTACCTGCGGTTATATTTATAATACCGCCAAATAAATATACATATCCTCTTGTGGCATCCTCGGTGTTGTCCGACCGTATACCGTCTGTTCCCGAATTTATTGTAATATTTCCGCTGTGTATCTTTACGCAGTCCTTGCCGTTTAAGCCTGCGCTTTGAGAGGTTACATTAATAACTCCTGAAGCAATTATTAAATCATCCTTTGAAACAATACCATGTTTATAATTACCGTTGACATTTAAAGTTCCGTTTCCGTTTATCGTAAGATCCGCCTTGCTGAACAGCGCAGCATCCAAAGTGGATTCCGAGTCGATTATAGAATAAGAGCTTCCGTCGGAAAGGCTGTTTACGCTGCCGTCTGCAAGAGTGATTTCAACCTTATCCGCAGATCTGACATAAAAGGCAGGACCGTTGGAATTTCTTACGGTAAGTCCGTCAAAAATAATCTGAACATCTTCGTCACCTACATCAACGGTTATCATAACGTCATTGCGGTTTCCTTTTAATGTATAGGTTCCGCCGGTAGTAATGCTGATGATTTCGGTTTCAGAGGGAACCGTTTCCTGAGGGATGTCCTCAACAGAATTATCTTCAGACACTTCAGCAGAAGATTCTTCGGTTGAAGATTCTTCGATTGAAGGCTCCTCGATTGAAGATTCCTCGATTGAAGGTTCTTCGATTGAAGGTTCTTCGATTGAAGGCTCG
>JAZSFY010000221.1:0-5233 GCA_045532415.1 Eubacteriales bacterium
ATCCGCGATAATACACACGTATATCGCGGATTTTTGATGCAGTATTGTGCAAAAATAGTAGTTTTAAGGCGATTTATCACTGTGGCGCATCGCCCTTCGTCGGGTTTTAATTTTTACGTATTTACTTAGTCAAGAAAGAGAAGGGGATCAACAGATACACCGTCAATTTTAATTTCGAAGTGAAGGTGGTTACCTGTGGAACGGCCTGTGGAGCCAATCTTTCCTACCTCGTCGCCTGCTTTAACAATATCGCCTATTGAAACAGAGCAGCTGTCAAAGTGAGCATAATATGTGAGGATTCCGTTACCGTGGTCGAGAATAACATAATTACCGTAGCCGTTACCGTTATCGCCCGAGAAAAGCACAACGCCGTCAGCAGCAGCATAAGCAGGATCGCGGTAGCAACCACCGTAGTTTACAAGGTCAATTCCCTTGTGTGTTTGAACTCTGCCGTCGCTTTCGCCATAGTAGGAATAAATAAATCCTTCATAGGGCCATTGGAAATCGATTGAAGAAGCTATTGTAAAGGAGCCTGCACGTGTGCCTACCTCTAAAACTTCATCCTTGGCAGGCTTAATAACCTCAACAGAGGTCTTGGTGTCCTTTTTAACACCATTAAGATAAGTAACAACAGAGGTTTCCTTGCCTTCGCCGTTGAAGCCGTCGGAAACTGTTTTAATAGCACCGTTTACAAGGCTGTCTGTATAAACTGTTTTTGTTTCATACTCGATAACAACATTTTTTACAGATGTAACCACAGAAGAAACATTAAGCTTAACAGGGAGAGGCTCGCCGCTATAATCCTTAACGTTGCCCTCAATCATACTCATAAGAGCAGTTGTATCAACGAACTTTTCGATTGAATATTCGTCAGATTCGTAATCGATAGAATTTGAAATAGAATGCTTTGCAGAAGAATCAAGACCGAGAGAAGCGATCTTGGATTGGAGAACACGGTTTACAGCCGATTCGGCAACCGCCTTATCCGAAACTGCAGCAACAAACCAGCCATCGACATAAACACCGTAGCCTGATTGTGTTTCGGGAGAAAGTGAAATTTCTTCCTTAGAAGCCTCTTGAGAAGGGGTTTCCTCAACCGAAGCTTCAACAGATGCATTAACCTCCAAGGAATCAAGATCCTCGGCAGGAAGCTCGGGAGAATTACCGTTGCCTGCAAATGCAAAAATACAACAAAGTGAAACAACGAATGCGAAAACCGAAATTATAGATATTTTATGTTTTTTCAAGATTGTTATGTTTTTCAGAATACGCTCCAGAAAATTCGCCTCCTATTACCCATTTGACACGATTATAACCTGTAAATATGAACTAGATGTGAACATTTGGTTAAATATTTAACTAGCATTTAGATGTTTATAGTATATTATAAGTAAATATTTATTCGAGCATTACAAATCCTAATTAATTTTCAAAAAGTATTGAAAAAGGAATTTAATAGATGTATAATTTATAAATGGATTAAATAGATATTTATTTGAAAGGATATAATAAAAATGCAGATTTCTAAGACACTTACAACTACACCCAAGGAATTGCCTACCGGCGCGTTGGGATTCGGTAAAATATTTACAGACCACATGTTTATAATGGATTATTCTGTTGAAAAGGGCTGGCACGATGCAAGAATCGTTCCCTATGGAGAAATCTCTCTTTCCCCTGCTTGTATGGTATTCCATTACGGTCAGGAAATGTTCGAGGGTATGAAGGCTTATCGCGCTAAAGACGGCAGAATCCTTCTTTTCCGCCCCGAAAAGAATATTGAAAGAATGAACAACACCAATTTGAGAATGTGCATTCCCGAGGTTGACAAGGACGATGTTCTTCAGGCTATCGAGGAATTGGTTTATGTTGACCAAAGATGGATTCCCACAGAGCCCGGCACTTCTCTTTACATCCGTCCCTTTATTATTGCGACCGACCCCTTCCTTGGTGTTCACCCCTCCCACACATATAAGTTTATGATAATCCTCTCCCCCTCTGGCTCTTATTACGCAGGCGGTCTTGCTCCTGTTAAGATTTGCGTTGAGGACGAATATGTTCGTGCAGTTAAGGGTGGTACAGGTTATGCAAAGGTTGGCGGCAACTATGCTGCATCCTTGAAGGGTCAGGCAAGAGCAGAAGAAAAGGGCTATGCTCAGGTTCTTTGGCTTGACGGTATTGAACATAAATATATTGACGAAGTTGGCGCAATGAACGTATTCTTCGTTATTGGCGATAAGGTTGTTACACCCTTGCTTGAAGGCAACATTCTTCCCGGCGTTACAAGAGATTCTGTTATTAACTATCTCAGAGCAAAGGGATATGATGTTGAAGAACGCAGAATTTCTATTGACGAGGTTTATGAAGCAGGCAAGAACGGTCAATTAAAGGAAATGTTCGGTACAGGTACCGCTGCTGTTATTTCTCCTGTTGGTCTTCTCGACTGGCACGGCGACAAGCTTGTTATTAACAACAACGAAATCGGCACCATTTCCCAGATGCTTTATGATGATATTACCGGCATTCAGTTCGGCAACAAGGAAGATGAGTTTGGATGGAGTCACGAAATAAAGAGATAAGCTCTTTTGAGAATCCTCATATAAATAATACTCAAAATGACGAAACCGCGGCGGATGAAAACACCGCGGTTTTTTCCCCTTCAAAGGAAAATAAGCTCAAAGGCTTTTTCAAGAGTGAGCTTTTTACAAAAGGCTTTTGGGTAGTTATAGGTGTATTTTTGTTTTCCTTATTAGTTTATATTGTTTCGAGGTTTATACCCGCATTTGCCGAGTTCTGGGCAAGATACCCTGCGCAAGGCATTCGCTTTGTCATGGCTAAGCTGACAGGCTGGATTCCTTTTTCCCTTGCAGAGGCGGTTATTATATCGCTGCCCTGTTTGGCAACGGCATATATTGTGGGTTCGACTGTTTCCACAAAAAGAGATCCCTCAAATAAGAATTTCTACCGTTGGCTTCGTCCGTTGGTTTCATTTTTATTGGCTATTCTCACAATTTTCCTTGCAGGCTTCGGCCCCGCATACAGCAGAAACAAATTAGCAACAAATTTAGGTATAGAGCAATCCGACGTTTCGGCAGATGAGCTTTTTGAAACATCAAAAATCATTTCACAGCTTGCACAAAAGGAATTGGATAATATAAGCTTTGATTTTTCGGGTGCTTCGGTTTTGCCTTATGATTATGATACATTAGTCAAAAAGGTCAACGAGGCTTTTGACAAATATGCATCATCAGTCGATTATATTTCCCATTTCAATTCCAAGCCAAAAGCCATTTCTCTATCGGAGCCTATGACTTACACCCACATATCGGGTGTTTACACCTTTATGACAGGGGAATCGAACATTAATACTAATTACCCTGATTTTCTTATTCCCTACACCATGGCCCACGAAATGGCGCACCAAAGGGGCATTGCAAGAGAGGACGAGGCTAATTTTGTAGCATTTCTTGTATGCATAAACAGCGACGACAGCTATTTGCGTTATTCGGGCTATGCAAACATGGAGAATTATCTTTTGAATGCTCTTTATAAGGGAAGCACCGAAAAATACAAGACGTTGGTTTCTGAATATTTACCGAAGGAATTGGCTTATGAGTTTTCTGCCTATTCAAAATTCTTTGATAAATACAGAGATAGTGTTGCAAGCGAGGTTACCGGTACAGTAAACAACACCTTTTTGCAGTCGCAAGGACAGCAGGCAGGCACACAAAGCTATGGTTTGGTTGTTGACCTAGCGGTGGCATATTATAAGGAATAAAGCAAAAGCATGGTTATGAAAACCATGCTTTTTGTTTCTTAAAGAGAATCGTAATATTCCTTTACAACCTCACGTTCATCAAAATGGTACTTTTTACCCTTGATTTCTTCGTAAAGCTGATGACCTTTACCAACAAGAAGGATTACATCCTCAGGGTTGGCATTTTCTATTGCATAATGAATAGCCTCTCGTCTATCCTTTACAATAACATATTTGCCATCGGTTTTATGAAGCCCCACAAGGATATCGTTGATAATATCGTCAACCTCCTCATCACGGGGGTTATCGGATGTGATTACCGAAAGGTCGGCATATTTACCCGAAATTTCGCCCATGTCATAGCGGCGCAGCCTCGAACGGTTACCTCCGCAACCGAACACACAGATAATTCTAGAAGGGTTATAAATACGGATAGCCGCAAAAAGGCTTTCCATACTCATAGCGTTGTGAGCATAGTCGATTATTATGGGGTTCTTTGCCTTTTCGTGGCGAACAGGCTCGGTTCTTCCCATAACCTTTACCTTGGAAAGAGCGACTGCAATATCATCCGGATTTATGCCAAGAACTGTCGCAACACTAGCGGCGCAAAGAGAATTATAAACCGAAAATCTACCTGGAACCATAACCCGAATTTCCTTGGAAACACCCGACTTTGTTTTAAATACAAATTCGGTTTTCATGTCAACATCGATATAAAATCGTTCGTTTTCGGCAATAAAATCTGCATCAACATCCTTTGTTGAATATTTATAGCAGGGGACATTCTCAGATTCGATAACTGCCAAAACCTTATCCAAACAGTCACTTTCGGCATTGACAATAGCATTATCGCACATTGTGAAAAGCTGAGTTTTATAATAAAGATATTCTTCAAAGGTTTTATGCTCGCCCTCGCCGATATGGTCGGGAGAGATATTTGTAAACACACCGATATTGAACCTAATACCGTAAACACGGTACATCATCAGCGCCTGAGAAGAAACCTCCATTACGCAATACTCAACGCCGTTTTCTACCATATCGGCAAAAAGGCGGTGGAGTTCATAGCTTTCGGGAGTGGAATTGTCGATATATTCATATTTGCCTGCATAATATATGCCTGTTGTGCCGATTATAGCGCAATTCTTCCCTGCTTCGGTAAGAACACCCGAAACCATGAAAGATGTGCTTGTCTTGCCCTTGGTGCCTGTTAATGCAATTAGCTTGAGCTTACTTGCAGGGTTGCCGAAAAATTCGGCAGAAAGGAGAGCAAGAGCCTTTCGGGAGCTTTCGACATAATAGAAAGCAACATTATTATATTCATTTGAATATTTATCAAAAGCGTCCTTGGATTCGCAAACAATGGCGATGGCACCGTTTTCGATTGCTTTAGGTATATAGGTATGGCCGTCGGAAACCGCACCTACGGCGGCAACAAAGGCAAAGCCGTCCTTTACCTTTCTGGAATCATAGGCC
>JAZSFY010000066.1:0-4653 GCA_045532415.1 Eubacteriales bacterium
ACCTTTTCCAAGGAAGGGGAATATTCAATAAACGGCTTTGACTTTTATGTTATTCCCACTCCCGGTCACACCCCCGGAAGCGTTTGCTTTGTTTTTGACGGTATGATGTTTACGGGAGATACTCTTTTTAAAAACAGCATCGGCAGAACCGACCTTGGCGGCGACGAGGATGCCATGATGCGCTCGCTCAGAGCGTTACGGAACCTCCCCGGCGATTATGACGTTTATCCCGGTCATGACCGCCCTACAACCTTGCAGGACGAAAGAGATAATAATCCTTATTTAAGAAATGCATGAGGACAGAAATGAACGAAACCATCAAAAACTTAACGACAAGAAGAAGTATTCGTAAATACGCCAACAAGGCTGTAAGCAAGCAGGATATAGAAGCTATAATCCAAGCAGGTCTTTACGCACCCACGGGAATGAATCGCCGTTCGACTCTTTTTCTTGCTGTTACAGATAAAGATATTATCGAAAAAATGTCAAAACTAAATGCAAGGGTTATGGGCGTAGAAAGCGATCCGTTCTATGGCGCGCCTGCGGTTATTGTGGTTTTCGCTAATAGAAATGTAAGAACGCCCGTAGAGGACGGCTCCTGCGCTATGGCTAATCTTATGAACGCCGCCTTTTCTCTTGGTATCGATTCCTGCTGGATTCACCGTGCAAGAGAGGTTTTTGAATCTGATGAGGGCAGAAAACTTGCTTGTTCCTTAGGTGTTCCCGGTGAATATATTGGTATAGGCAATTGCATTCTCGGTTATCGCGATTGCGAGCTTCCTGTTCCCTTGGAAAGAACTCAAAAGATTATTTTTGCTGAATAAAATAAATATAAGTGCATAATGTAAAAGCCTCCTGTGAAACAGCTTGATGTTTTACAGGAGGTCTTTTGATTAATCACGCATTGTTTAATGTTGAAGCAAGTGGCGTTTGAATGATGTATTACTTTTTAGACAGATCATACTTTTCCATGATGAAGTTAAATTGAGATGTAATATCATCGAGTTGAGATTGAAGCGAATTTTCTGTTTTCATTCGTTCTTCATACAATTCTTTTGCCGCAACGCTAAGTTTTTCTTCAATTGTGCTAGCTTGAGCAAGAAAAATTACGCTAATTGAAAATCCTACTCCAAATAATATTGCTAGTGCAACTGTCGCCACGCTATTTTCTATACCATTAGGAAAAATAAAAATAATAATAAACGCTATTGCAAGTATTATGAAGAAAATTGCAAAGCCTCCAATAGTAAGATACTTTTTTCTATCCTTATATTGTTTGGTTATTTCTTGTATCATCTTGTTATAGGCTTGTTGATGTTCGCGTATTTTTTCTTGTATGCCATTTTGCTGTGGAATTAGATTATTTTTTGCATTTTCCACTTGCTTATTAGAGTGCTCGATGACGTTATTTATGTATTGATTTAGTTTTGCATATTTCGGATCATTTGCGACGTCGAGTGCCGAGAGTTTGTTCTTGCAACTTAAAATCACCGCATATTCGTCTTTGTGTATGTCGATTTTTGAAAAGTTCTCAGAATATACCTTTGCCAACCCATACCAACCTCTAGCATCAAAAGGGTAGGTGTTTGTCAGCTTTTCGAACATCGCTTTTGCCGAATCGTAGTCATTAAATTTGATAAAAGTTTCTCCGGATTGCGCCAATGTATCTTGTGTTTCTCCAGATTGAACCTGAACAACACCAGCTTCTATATTGGTTACATTGGTAGTATTATAATAATTAATAGCTTTTTCTACTATAAAAGGTGTGTTGCAAAAAGGGCAGATTGCGGCATCCTTAGCAGAATCTACCTCCAAGGGAGCGCCACATTGAGTGCATTTGGCTGAGATTAATGGCATGGTATCGACTCCTTTTGAGTAATTTAGCGTATTTTATCACACTTATTATATGTTGAAAAGATTGTACTTTATAGATATGAAGCTATCCGAGTTTTGAGCTATCAATAACTCCGCCGCCGAGTAAGGCTTCGCCGTCATAGAAAACTGCCGATTGACCGGGTGTGACCGCGCGGACGGGCTCTTGTGTTTCGACCAAAAGTCTGCCGTCGCCTAATGGCATAAGCCTGCATTTAACAAAGGGCGCACGGTAACGGATTCTGACCTCACATTCAAAATCCGATTGGGGAAAATCAAGGGCTGAAAAATTAGCCTCGCGGACGATAAAGCGGTTTACAAAAAGGTCGTTGTTAGAGCCGAGGATAACATGATTCTTTTCCATATCACGCCCGATAACATAAAGGGGCTCCTTGTAAGCGATGCCCAATCCCTTTCGCTGACCGATTGTATAAAAGCTTTGACCGTTGTGTCTGCCCAAAACAGTTCCGTCAGAAAGGATAAAATCACCCTTTTTCTCCTTTTTGGGGGCGATTCTGTTGAGAAAACCACGGTAATCTCCGTCGGGAATAAAGCAAATATCCTGGCTGTCCCCCTTTTGGGCAACATGGAATCCATTCTCCTCCGCAATATCCCGGACTTCTTTTTTTGTATATTCTCCCAAGGGAGCGTTAAAACGTGCAACCTGCTCTTTTGTCAAGCTCCAAAGAACATAGCTTTGGTCCTTGTCGGGGTCGGATGCACGAACGATTATTCTTCTGTCGCCCTGTTGCTTTACACGAACATAGTGGCCCGTTGCATATTCCTCTCCACCTTTTTCAAGAGCATAGTCAGCCAAAGCACCGAATTTAAGATAACGGTTGCAGACAACGCAGGGATTAGGTGTTTCTCCCTTTGAATATGCATTTATGAAATCCTCGATAACGGTTTCGCGGAAAAGCTTGGACAAATCCACAAGATGATGAGGAATCCCCATTTTTTCACAAAGAAGCCTTGCGTCCTCTGCTTCTTTTGAGGATGCTTGGGGAACAAGCTCGCGCCCGAATGTTACCATGGTTATTCCTTCTGTGTCAAAGCCGTTGTTTTTCAGCAAAAGGAGAGCAACTGCGCTGTCAACGCCGCCGCTTACCGCAACAAAACATTTTTTCATAAATCTGCTCCGAAATTGAACTTTTTTGTATTCTATCATTTTTTCTTTTTTTCTGCAACGGTTTTTTGTATAAACAGAAGCCCTTGGGAATATAAATTAAAAGAAAAAACATCCCTAAAGGAATGATATTGTTATGAAAAAATTTCTGTTGATCATGATTTCCTTATTGTTGGCGGCTTCTCTCTGTGCCTGCGGCGGAAACGAGGAGGAGCCCGACGTTTCCTCAAAGCCTCCTGCATTTTCGGTTATTCAAAAGCAATTAAAGCTGACCAAGCATTCCGAAAAATCCGAAAACACAATTTTCTCAAAAGATGATTTTGCTAATCTTTTGGGAGAGGAGCTAAGCTATATTACGGTGACATCCCTTCCTCAGGCAGAGGCAGGAACCCTTGTTTTTAACGGTCAATCGGTTGCAAAGGGACAAAACCTTCCTGCATCTCAGCTTGAATATCTTAAATTTGTACCCTCGGGGGATATTCCTATGGCGTCCTTCGGCTTTACCTGCGACAGCAAAAGCTATGCAGGTAACGAAATGGTTTGCGAAATGGTATTTACCGACAGCCCAAATTCGCCTCCCGTTGCAAAAGACAGCAAAATCCAAGCAGTTGAAAATATTTCCTGCTTTGCCAAGCTTAATATCAGCGAGCCCAACGGCGACCCCTTTAATGTTAAGGTTATAACCTATCCCGCAAACGGGTATTTAAAGCTTTCCGATAATGGCGAAATCGTTTATACTCCCGTAAAGGATTTTCACGGCAACGACAAAATGGTTTTCGCGGTAACCGATGCCTACGGCAACGAATCCCAAACAGCAACTCTTTCCATTAATGTTCAGGAAAACCAAAGCGGAATTTATTTTGCGGATATGGAAAACAAGGAGGAGCATCTTTATGCCCATAAAATGTGCGAATCGGATGTAATGATTTACCGTTATGAAAACGGACAATACTATTTCGATCCCGAAAAGCAGGTGTCGAAAATGGAATTTCTTGTAATGCTGATGAATGTTGCCCAGCTTGACACAGGCATAACCGCTGTTGCCGACAGCATGGTAAAGGACGATACAGGTCTTTCCTCGGGCTTAAAGGGCTATCTTACCGCCGCTTCCGAGCAGGGACTTTTGAAGCTTGATGACGGTATGTTCTCTCCAAAGGAGGGAATTACATTTGAGGATGCGGCATTTATGGTTTTAAATGCATTAAAGCTTCCGTCGGCAGGCAGTTTATCTGCAGGTGCATCTGATGACCAAAACGCTCTTTCTGCTGTTGTAGGCTCGGGAATTATCGCTTTGGATAAAGAAATTAACGGCGAAACTATTGTCACAAAGGCACATGCGGCAAAATTGCTTTGGGGAATAGAAAGTTACATGATTGAAAACAATATGAAAACAAATACTACAAATTTCGAAAAGGATTGACAAAGCAGAAATAGGGTGATAGAATGAACCTTGATAGATAAATATTATATGTGTAAGCAGATAAACGTGTAAGGAAGATAATAATGAGCGACATCGAAAAGAAATCAAATGATATAGAGGCTCAGGAATCTGCCCCCGAGGCACAGGAACCAGCCGCCGAGGCTCAGGAAACTGAGGCTCAGGAATCGGCTCCCGAATCACAGGAGGCAACATCCGAATCCCAAGAGCAGGAAAT
>JAZSFY010000184.1:0-7077 GCA_045532415.1 Eubacteriales bacterium
GGTAATAGGTAATAGGTAATAGGTAATAGGTAATAGGTAATGGAGGAGAGTATAAATGTATAATAACATTCTTTTTGACCTTGACGGAACATTGACAGACCCGGGGAAGGGAATAACCAATTCGGTTGCCTATGCTCTGGCGAAATATGGCATTGAAATTGAGGACAGAACTCAGCTTTATAAATTCATAGGCCCTCCTCTTACAGAATCATTCCAAAAATTTTATGGATTCTCTGAGGCAGAAAGCGAAAAATGTGTTGAATACTATCGGGAATATTTCAAGCCCAAGGGGATTTTTGAAAACGAAATATATGACGGCATCGAGGATATGCTTATTGAGCTGAAGTCCAAGGGCAAAAGGCTTTTCCTTGCTACCTCAAAGCCTGAAATTTTCGCCAAACAGATTCTTGACCATTTCGGCATATCCAAGTATTTCGATTTTGTTGGCGGCGCAACACTTGACGGGACCAGAAGCAAGAAAGCCGATGTAATCAAATATGTCCTTGAAAATACCAATATAACCGATTTGAAAGCTACGGTTATGATAGGGGATAGGGAACAGGACGTTAAGGGCGGTCAGACTGTCGGAATCGATACAATAGGCGTTCTTTTCGGATATGGCGACAGACCCGAATTGGAAACCGCAGGCGCAACCCATATCGCCTCAACAGTTGACGATATAATTAAATATATATAACAAAAAACGGAACGCCAATAAAGCGTTCCGTTTAGTATTAAGTATAACAATTTTCTTAAACTACAACCCACGCGAATGAGCGATAACGATTTGAACCGACTACATCGCGGGAACTAAAAAGTTTTATCTCGCTTTTTCAAAAGCGAGCGCGGGAACTAAAAAATTATCGTTCCAATTCTTCGAGAAGATAGGGAATTGCAGTTTCGAATTTTGCACCGTATTTGTGGCTGTCATCACCTTGGCTGTTTTCGATACAGCGCAAGGTGTAGTTTGCGGCAACTCTTGCGGCGTCGTATTCGCTTTTTCCTCTAAGCAATGCGCCCGAAAATGCGCTTGCGAAAATGTCGCCTGTGCCGTGTGTGCTGACATTAAGCTTTTTGTGGGTGTAATATTCAACGCCATTTTGGGTTTTTACTATAACGCCTGTTGTTTCATCGTTATAGGAGATTCCCGTAAGGATAATATTTTTCATGCCCTTTTCTTCAAGAGCCGAAAGGACAGAATTGACATAATCAACGTCGTATTTTTCCTTGTATTCAAGACCGGTCATAAAGCAGGCCTCGGTAATGTTGGGCAAAACAAGGTCTGCTTCGGCGCAAAGGGTTGCCATAGCATCGGCATAAGCCTGATCAAAGCCGTAATAAAGCTTGCCGTTGTCTGCCATTGCAGGGTCAACGATTTTCAAGCCGTCCTTGCGGATAAGCTTTTTGAAAATATCCTTGACCATGTCAATCATGTCGATTGTTCCGAGGTATCCTGTGTAGATTGCATCAAAATCGATGCCTTCCTTCTGCCAATGGTCGGAAATTTTGGGAATGTCAAGGGCAAGGTCACGGAATGTGAAGCCCGAAAACCCTCCCGTGTGGGTGGAAAGAACAGCCGAGGGAATTATGGCGGTTTCAACACCGCAGGCGGAAAGAATGGGCAATGCAACAGTAAGCGAGCATTGACCGAAGCAGGAAATATCCTGAATAGTTAAAATTCTTTTGTAATCCTTTATGTAGTCCATTTTTTATGCCTCTTTTTTACTCAAATAAATTTTCTACTCAAATAAAGGTGTAGAAAGATATCTGTCGCCTTTATCGGGCAATAATACAACAATAGTTTTGTCCTTTGCTTCTGCTCTTTTTGCGATTTGGATTGCGCCATGTAAGGCGGCACCTGATGAGATGCCTGCAAGAATGCCTTCCTTTTTCGCCAAAAGACGTCCTGCTGTATAGGCTTCTTCTTCGGTAACAGTTATAATTTCATCCAAAATGCTTACGTCAAGAGCCTTGGGAATAAAGCCTGCACCGATACCCTGCAAGCCGTGGCTTCCTGCCTTGCCTCCCGAAAGAACAGCCGAGCCCTTGGGCTCGATACCGATAACCTTTACGTTCTCGTTTTGTTCCTTTAAATATCTGCCTGTGCCTGTAACAGTACCGCCTGTACCCACACCTGCAACAAAATAATCCACAGCCTCGTCGCAATCACGCCAGATTTCGGGACCTGTTGTGTCATAGTGTGCCTGAGGATTGGCAGGGTTTGAGAATTGGTCGGGAATAAAGCTGCCTTCGATTTCCTTTTGCAATTCCTCTGCCTTGGCAATAGAGCCTGCCATACCGAGCTTTCCGTCGGTAAGAACCAATTCTGCACCGTAGGCTGTCATAAGCAACCTGCGCTCGGCAGACATTGTGTCGGGCATAACGATAATAACACGATAACCCTTGGGAACCGCAATAGATGCAAGACCTATGCCTGTGTTTCCGCTTGTAGGCTCGATGATTGTTCCGCCGGGCTTCAAAATGCCTTTTTTCTCGGCATCGCGAATCATGGATAGAGCCACTCTGTCCTTTGCGGAGCCTGCGGGATTCATGCCCTCAATTTTGGCGATAAGCTTGCAATCCAAGCCGAATTCCTTTTCGATGCTTCTAAGGCGGACTGCAGGAGTTTCGCCAACGGTTTCAAATGAAAAATTAAATGTAAGATTCATAATAAATTACAGCAAATGAATGTTATTCGCTTTGCATATCTCCATATCTTCATCGGTCCAACGGGAGGATTGAACCTCGCCTATGTGAGCCTTTCTCAAGAAGAACATACACATTCTCGACTGACCGATACCGCCGCCCATTGTTAAGGGAAGCTTATCCTCGAGCAATGCCTTGTGGAAGGGAAGTGATGCTCTGTCCTCACAGCCCGAAATTGCAAGCTGAGCCTTTAATGCATCTGCATCAACACGGATACCCATTGACGAAAGCTCCAATGCAATGTCAAGAACGGGATAGTAAACAATAATGTCGCCGTTTAGCTTCCAATCGTCATAGTCGGGTGCTCTGCCGTCATGCTTCTTGCCCGATTTCAATTGACCGCCGATTTGCATAACAAAAATCGCACCATGCTTTTTAGCCGCAGCATATTCTCTTTCCTTGCCTGTCATGTGAGGATATTGGTCCTCCAATTCCTGAGAGGTAATGAAGGTTATTTCCTCGGGAAGGAATTTGTCAACAAAGTCATAATCCTCGGCTATGTATATTTCGGTATGACGGAGAGATGTATAAATCTGTGTAACAGCCTTTTTCAAGGTTTCGATAGTCCTCTGCTCCTTGGTGATAACCTTTTCCCAGTCCCATTGGTCAACAAAAACCGAATGGATGTTGTCGGTATCTTCATCTCTGCGGATAGCATTCATGTCGGTATAAAGACCTTCGTCGGGAGCAAAGCCATATTGAGCCAAAGCCATTCTTTTCCATTTTGCAAGGGATTGAACGATTTCGTTTTCACCGTTCATGCCCTTGATGTCAAATGAAACAGGGCGCTCCACACCGTTAAGGTTATCGTTAAGACCGCTTGATTTGTCAACAAATAAAGGAGCCGAAACACGGGTAAGATTAAGCTGTATTGCAAGGTCGCGCTCGAAAAAGTCCTTAACCTTTTTAATAGCAACCTCGGTTTGTCTGATGTTAAGTGCGGGAGAATATCCCTTTGGTACTGTAACTGCCATTTATATATCCTGATCCTTTGAAATTTGTTTTTGTTCCTTTTGCGCTTTCTTGTTTTCTCTGCGTATGAGAATCTTATGATAAAACCACATACCGCCCAAAGCCATTAATCCTGTTACAACAAAAATAACCAGAGTAACAAGGAAATTTTCCTCAACTGCAAATTGACCTGCAATTGTAGAGCTGACGATTGTGGGAATTCTTGCGATTGTTTGGATAACAACAAAATCTCTTGTTTTGATTTTGGTAAGCCCAAAGAAGAAAATCAATGGGTCCTTGGGTGTACCGGGTATTAAATAAAGAAGGAAAACCATTCGTTCAAGCTTTTTTTCGCTGTTAATGAATTTCAATTCATTAATCTTTTCTGCCGAAACAAAAAGCTCAACAACTCTGATACCCCATTTTTTAACGAACATCATAATAACAGCCGCCGCCAGCGCACCGCCTGCCAAGCAGATGACCATTCCCCAAAACCAACCGAAGCAGACGCCCATTCCAACCTCGATAACCTCGCCCGGTATTGGAGAAATGATTATCTGAAGAAATTGAATGGCAAACGCCACAAAAACGCTTGCGTTGCCATAGCTTGCAATAAGCTTTTGGAAATTGCTTGCGGCTGTTTTTATGCCGCCGTCGCCTTGTATTGAAATTAAAAGGGTTTTGGTAACAAAATATCCAAGCCAGAGCATAAGCCCTACTGCTATAATAAAGGAGATAACGGCAATGATTCTTTTTCGCTTCAAGGTAAGCTTCTTTTCTGCTTCTGTTTTCAAATCATGAAAATGAGCCTTGCCCTTGGATTTTCTTTCATCCATCATCCGTCCCCCTTTCAAATAAGAATGAAAGAAATAATTACTTTATTCCTATTATAGCAGTATACTATTCCAAAACCCCGTTGTCAATAAAAAGAGTTTAAAATAAGAGGGATATTTTGTTAATTTATCTTAAAGACGGCGACTTTTTTGCCAAAAGCTTTCGTGTTTCTCCGTCGGGTAATCCCGTTGGCTCCAATCCGTTTTCTCTTTGCCATTTTGCCAATTCTCTCCTGCTTCTCAATCCGAAAAGAGAACCCATTCCCACATTAATTCCGTTTGCCTTCATCAATTCCTTTAAGCTCGAAACCTTTACTGTTTCCTCCTTTGGGGCAAATACCGCTTTCGCCGTATTAATCTGATTTTCAGGCAGACATCCGTTTTCGATTGCCGCGTAAATATAATTAACCAAAAGCCAGCTGCTTTCGTTAACAATTCCGTTTTCGGTTAATCCGAAAAGCCGTTGGAGAGCCGAAATGCTGTTTGAGGTTTTGGTTCCGTATTGTCCGTCAACCTCCAATTCTCCCACATAAGGTATTGCGGTATAAATTCGGTTTATGCGCCTTTGTATATAGCTTACATTATCGCCCGAGCTTCCTATTGAAAGGCTTTGACCGGGGAATGGTAAAGCTCCTTGGCTTTCCCCCGTGGAGAAGATACATTCTGAAATAACGGTTGAATAAATTTGGTTAATCTTGTTCCATAATGCTTGGTCGATTGTTCCGTTTTGGGGATAACCGAAAATCACGGCAAATCGGTTAACTGATTCCTGAGTGGCGTTGCCGAAAATGCCGTCCTCCTCCAATTGGGGTATTGTTACAAAAACATTGTTAATGATATTAAGAATCTGCTGGATATATCTTACATATTCCCCTGTTGCGCCGGGAGCAAGAATATAATCGGGATAGGGAACAGGTGTGGGATTGTTGTCGGGCTCATCGACGTTATCCAAGGTACCGTTATAAATTTCAACCAAGCGGTTCCATGTAACCTCGTCAACAGTTCCCGTAGGCTGAATATTATATGCCCTTTGAAAGCTAATAACCGCGTTTTGGGTTTCGGTTCCGAAAATACCGTCAAGGTCAACAGTTTCCACAATAGGATTAAAACGGCTTATTCTTTGGAGATAAAATTGTATCTCCTGAACCTCCGAGCCTCTCGAGCCTCTTGCAATAGGATACCCCGGGTAAAGCTGTTGGTTGTATGAGGCTCGCTGTCCCTCACTTGTTAATTCGGCAAGTCGTTTTACCGAGGCGTATATTTGGGATATGCGGTACCATGTAGCTTTGTCAACAACACCTGTTATAGGCAAAATAAAAAGTCTTTGGAATTCTCTTACGGTTTCGGCGGTGCTTTGGTCGAAATTACCGCTGACGGCAATTAAGGGAAGCTGAGGAAAATTAATGGCAATGCGGTTTAATTGCTCTTGAATTATGCGAACGTCATCGTTATTTGTGCCAACCGAAAGGGGCGCACCGGGATAGGATTCCTCGGGTGTGCGGATGTCATTTGTTTCGTTGATGAGTATATCTCCGTAATAGAATCTCAAAATATCGTCATAGGTTTGACCGTCCTGAGCCAAAGCCACCGTTCCCCATTGAGAAAGCCCTGCACAGGTGGAGCTTGTGCCGTTACAGTATGAGGCAAACAATGGCTCGATACGATTGGGACGTGACAGATAATTATTGAAAATATCGTCTACAATAACACTCATTTCCTCGAAAATGTTTCTGCCGTAAACATAAGCTTGATCAAAGGCAGTTGTGTTGGTTATGTCAAAATCATAACCTCTGCTTCGATACCATTCGGTATAAACACGGTTAAGTGTAAGTGATATCTGCGCCAATATGTTTGCTCTTAAAGATTCCTCGGGCCAGGTAGGATAAATTTCGCTGCTTGCCACATTTTTAATGTAATCAATAAACGGAACAGTTACATTTGTTGCTTTGTCATCAGGTGCGCCAAGATGTACCGTTATTGTTTCGGGTATGAAAACCCCTTCACCGATATTAACGGCAGGTATGGCGATTGCAGGAGCATCGTTATTGTTTTCAGCCTGAGGAAGTGCCTGCCTTAAAATATGCTCGGGTATGGTTATGAAAATAATTTCCTCGTCATCGGGATTGCTTGTTCCTTGAGGGAGAGGGATAAGCTCCACGGGAAGCTGAGTGTTTGCCCCTTCGAACATCTGTATTCCGTCAATTTCCATTCGGTAATTACCCTCTGCACGTATTTTTACATTGTAAAGAGAATAGGGAAGCCTGCTTTCGTCGCTGTCGAGAGAAAGGGATTTCGGCGGAGTATCAAGAACCGCAATCTTGCTTATACCGCTGTTTATCCCCGTGAGAAATTCATAAAAAACCGTTTCTCCCTGCTGGTTAGTAATAGTCACCGAGCCATTGTTAATAGGCAATGCATCTCTTGCTGTTCTCAAAACCAAAACCAAATTACCTGTGGGCATAATATCACCTTTTCGTTATTATTTATTACATTTTATGCAGGCAAAAAGAAAAAAGGCAATTAATTGCCTAAGTCGGAGGCCAAGCGGTCTTAGGAAGACAATACTCAGGAACAACTCCTTGGCTCA
>JAZSFY010000056.1:0-3393 GCA_045532415.1 Eubacteriales bacterium
AACACCAACAACACATCAAGTTGTTCCACCTGCGACATTTGCAACGCGTTGCTTTGTGCCGATTGCTGTTGTGATTGCATGGGCGGCGACCTGATCCCCTGCTGTTGATATGAAGGAAAGCAGAAGCATCTCCTTGGCAGGCATTTTAACAGCATTATGTGTAGTTTGCCTTGCGATCGGAGCATTTATTCAAACCCTTGATTTAACGGCGGCTGCATTGGGAAGCATAATTATTTTAATAGCCCTTATGGAATTGGGAAAGAAATGGGCATGGGGAGTTTTTGCCGCATCGGCATTACTTTCGATTTTGATACTTCCCTATAAGCTTCCTTGTGTTGTTTTCGCTTTGTTCTCGGGTTTCTATCCCATTTTAAAAGAAAGCCTTAACAGAATACCAAAGAAATGGCTATCCTACACCGCAAGAATCGCCACCTTTAACATAGCTCTTGCTTTTATAGGAATTGTATCCATTTTTCTGCTAAAAGCAGATATTACAGCTCAATACGGAGAGCTTGTTTATTTGGCTGTTGCAGGGTTCATTTTGTTGGCGAACATAACTTTTTTACTGTTCGACTTGGCTTTGGAAAGAATCGCTGTATATTATATTAGAAAGATTCGCCCTAAGGTTTTCGGCAAATAGTTGACAAAAGATACCGTACATGGTATAATTATATGATATTAATTTGGAGGTCATGAGATGATAAAAAGCATGACAGGGTTCGGCAGATGCAGAGAAGTCATCGACGGACGAGATATACTTTGCGAAGTTAAATCGGTAAACAGCCGTTATCTCGATACAAACATAAAAATAGGACGTGCCTATGCCGCATTGGAGGACAAGGTTAAGCAATATGCCGCAAGCCGTGTTTCCCGCGGCAAAATGGATATTTATATATTCATCGATAAAATTGAGGGCGACGACAACGGTCTTTCGGTAAACGAAAAATTCTTGGAAAGCTATGTTGCCCTTCTCCGCCAGATAAAGGAAAAATATGAATTGGGCGGCGACGTTACAATTCAAACCGTTGCCGGCAGAAACGAGGTTTTTGTTCAAACCCGTCCTGACGAGGATACAGAAGAAGCAGGAAAAGCGCTTTTGGTTGTTATGGAAAAGGCGTTTGACGGCTTTAACCAAATGCGCGAAATCGAGGGTCAAAAGCTGGAAGCTGATCTTTTAGGTCATCTTGAGGTTTTGGAGGGCATTCGTCAGGCTATCGCAGAAAGAGCGCCCTTGTCTGTTAAGGAAAACAACGAAAAGATGAAGGCAAGAGTCCGCGAGCTTTTGGAAGGCGCAAATTACGATGAAGCAAGATTGCTCACAGAATGTGCTGTTTTTGCCGACAAGGCTGACATAAGCGAGGAATTGGCAAGATTGGGCTCTCACTTCTCTCAATTCAGAAGCATTTTGAAGGAAAAGGTTCCTGTTGGCAGAAAGCTTGATTTTCTTGTTCAGGAAATGAACCGCGAGGTCAACACAATCGGCTCCAAATGCAACGACAGCGAAATCGCAAAGGCGGTTATCGAAGCAAAGAGCTTTGTTGAAAAAATCAGAGAACAGATTCAGAATATCGAATAAGAGGGACAACCGATGAAATTGATTGATGCAGGCTTTGGCAATTATATTAATTGCGACAGAGTCATTTCGGTAGTTTCTCCCGATTCCCTTCCCGTAAGACGATTGATTCAGGATGCGAAGAATGCAGGAAGATTAATCGACATAAGCTGCGGAAAGAAAACAAAATCGGTGCTTATTACCGACAGCGACCATATTATATGCTCGGCAGAAGAACCCGAGGAAATTATTAAAAACATTCAGTAAGATATTTATATTCAAAACAAAGAGGTAATTTCATTATGATGCTTTATCCCACAGTTCAAGATCTCACCAACGACAAGGTAAACCGTTATAAGCTCGTTATCGCTACTGCTAAATGTGCAAGACATATTATCGACAAGGCAAACGAGGAAATGGCACTTGAGGAGCAGAACAGAAACGAAAACGACCGTTTCGGCAAGGATTCCAAGAGCGACAACATCCTTCTTTCCGAAAAGCCTGTTTCTATCGCCGTTCAGAAGCTTTATGAAGGCGAATATTCTATAATTAACAGCGAAGAAGAATAATAAACAATGAACAAAGCGTATGCCTTCGTACACATAACCGACATTTCATATACCATTGACAGAAAATACACCTATTCTGTTCCTTACGGATTAAGGGATGAGATTAAGGTTGGTTCGGTTATTGTTGTCCCCTTTGGCAATTCAAATAAAAGAGTAAGCGCAGTTGTTGTGGGCTTTTCGGATGAATGCGATTATCCACATATTAAGCCTATGGACAGCATTATGCATTATCCTTTTGATGTGCCTGAGGACCTTATACACACCTGCACCTTTATGAAGGAACGCTTTTTCTGTACATTCGGTTCCGCCTTCAGGGCAGTTATCCCTCCCGGGGTTAATTTAGGAACCGAGGTTTTCTACCGAGTTAATCCCGAAAGAGATCTTTCTAAGCTCAACACTCCTGCAGAGGTTTTGGTTAAGCATATTTCTGTCAAGGGAACCGCTATCGAAAGAGAGCTTAAGGAGGAATTCGGAGAAGAAGTAAAAAGGCTTATCGCTTCTCTTACAAAATGCGGTGTTCTTTTGAAGGACACAAGAGTTGTCGAAAAGCTTAACGAAAAGAATTTATACACCTACAGCCTCAAGATTTCTCCCGAGGAGGCTTTGGAAATTTCGGAAAACGGCCAAGGCTTTTCTCAAAAGCAAAAGGACCTTGCCGCATTTCTTGTAAATTATCCTGCGGCTACAATTCGGGAAATTGAGGAAATTGGCGGTTTTTCCGCCTCGGTGGCAAACGCATTGGTAAAAAAAGGAATAGCAGAAAAACGCGAAACATTCTTTTTCAGAGAAGCATATTCCTTTGATAATATTCCTCCCGAGGGTGATTTTGAATTATCACAGGAGCAGGAGGACGCTCTTGCAGGCTTGGAATCCCTTATTGAAAGCGAAGAGCCAAAAGCCGCATTGCTTTTCGGTGTAACCGGAAGCGGTAAGACAAGAGTTATGATAGAAACCGCAAAAAAGGTTATTGCCAAGGGCAAGCAGGTTATTATATTATTGCCCGAAATCGGGCTTGCTTCTCAGGCAGTAAGGTCTTACGCGGCGGCGTTCGGCAAAAAGCTGGCTGTTATGCATTCTATGCTTTCTGTTGGCGAGCGTACAGACACCTACCGCAAGGTTCTTGCAGGCGATATTGATATTGTCATCGGAACAAGAAGCGCGGTTTTTGCTCCATTTAAAGATTTGGGCATGATAGCAGTTGACGAGGAGCAGGCGCACACATACAAAAGTGAAATGCAGCCTAAATACAATGCTATTGATATTGCAAGGTTC
>JAZSFY010000245.1:0-5550 GCA_045532415.1 Eubacteriales bacterium
GTTACACGTCCCATAATGAGAACGTGCTTCATATCATAAAATTCAGCATAGAAAGCGATCGCATAGCCGAAATATGCACCGATTGTGTCATAAATATCAGCAGCTCTCTGGTCGCCTTCCTTCATGAGGCCCTGAACAACCTTAAGCTTTTCAGCAGGAGAGAGGCTTTCGTCAAGCTCGATACCTGCGAAGGGAGCAAGCTTAATAACGCCGTCCTGAGAGAAATACTTAACGCCGCAGCCATAGTCGCCGGACCATTCGTCTACCATTGCATCCTTGCAATAGTCAACAGGAGCGAAAGCAAGCTCGTTGAGCCAACCGGTGATATTGCCCTGAGGGTCAACATAGCCAACTGCTTCAGAGGTACCCATAGCAACGCCGAGAACAGAATCGTCATTAAGGTTCATTGCGCCTGCAAGAGCAGTAACGTCACCGTCGTTTGCAACTTCAATCGGAATATTTTCGCCGATTTCCTTACAAACATCGATGTACATATTCTTAACCTTTTTATCGAAATCCTCGTCGCTTACTTTAAGGAACAAGGAAGCAACCATGATACGGTTATCAACATAAACGCCGGCAGAGGAGATACCGATACCGTCAACGCGAGGCATCTTGGAAGCCGCGGTCTTCATAGCATCGAGAATGCCTTGATAGTGATAGTCGGGGTCGGAATTGATCTTGGGGAACCAAACAACTTCTTCGGAATATACGCTTTCGCCGTCGATAACAGCAGAAACCTTTCTGTCGGATCCGCCTGCGTCGAAGCCGATACGGCATCCGTCGAGATGTCTGCCTACAGGAGCTGCGCCGGAAACCTCAACAGGAGCATCCTCAAGGGCGCGAACTTCAACGATAAAGTCGGTTTCATATACACGTTCCATGAAGTGAACGTCGAAATTACGGAGGCCGCCGTCTGTGTAAGCTTCCTTAATTTTATTACCGATAACCTCGCTACCTGCGATGATTACCTTGAAGCCGCCTGCAACCCAAAGGAGAGCCTTAACCATTCTTTCGATAAAGTTGAAGTTTTCTTCATCGTGGCCTGTGCCGTCCTTGAAAACACGAGTCTTGTAAACAGTAGTATAGCCCTTGTTTCTTTCTACACCGATAACGATATCCTGACCGTTATCCTTGGTTGCCTCACGCATTTCGCGGCAAACAAGGGAAAGAGGAGTAAACTGAGGGTCGAGCTTTGCCTTTACTTTAAGATTCATACTTAATGTTACCTCCGATAATTGTTTTTTCTACATTAAATTCATTGTCTGTAATGATGATGTCGGCATCCTTGCCAACCTCGATAGAGCCCTTCTTGTCATCGATGCCCAATGTTGTAGCAGGGTTGAGAGAAGCGCCGTTTACACATTCCCAAAGAGGAATTGTAGAATTGGTATAAACGTTCCAAACGCCCTTGTTAAGGTGAAGAACGCTGCCTGCAACAGTACCGTCCTCAAGACGGCAAACTATGCCGCGATAGATGATCTTGTTGCCGCCCAAGGTATATTCGCCCTCGGGAAGTCCGCCTGCAGGGAGGCAGTCTGTGATAAAGCAGAGCTTTCTGCCCTTGAGTTTCCAAAGCATATCATAAAGAGCAGGGTTAACATGGAAGGTATCAACAATAAGCTCGCAGGAAACATCGCTGTTTAATGCGGCTGTAACAACACCGGGAGCGCGGTGAGCCAATGCGGTCATCGCGTTGAAAAGGTGAGTAACATGGCGCATACCGATTTCGGTAGACTTCATAGCGGTGTCATAATCTGCGCTTGTGTGACCGATAGACATGATAACATCGGTATCACGACGGATTTCCTTGATAGCATCGAAGTTTTCGGTATCTTCTTCGGGAGCCAAGCTGATGATACGGATAATATCTGCATATTCCTTAACAAACTTAGCATCGGGCTTAAGGATATATTTAGGGTCCTGCGCGCCCTTCTTTGCTTCGCTGATAAAGGGACCCTCGGCATGAACACCGAGAATGGTGCTTCCTTCCCAGCTCTTGCTTTCTTCCTTAAGTGCGCGGCAAACCTCCAATGCCTTTTTGATAACTGCCATGTCAACTGTCATGGTAGTAGGCAAATAGCCGGTTACACCGTTTGCAAGCAAGCCCTTTGAAATTGTACGGATGCTTTCCTCACAACCGTCGCAAACATCCTTGCCGAGATAGCCATGGATGTGAAGGTCGATAAGACCGGGAGCCACATAACCGCCCTTTGCATCGATAACCTCGACGCCCTCGGGAAGCTTATCGGCAGGGACAATGCCCTCGATAACATCGCTGTAAAGCAAAGCATTGTTTTCAACGATGCGATCTTTTAAAATGATCTTGCCGTTAATGATAGCTTTCATTGTCGTTCTCCTGAATTAGTTATGTTTAGTCGGGGCAAAATGCGCCCATATTTCATCAATATGCATTATAACAAAACCTATTCCAAAAATCAATAGGCTTTTGAACATATATACCAAATTATCCCAAACTATTTTCCGAGCTCCTTACCCGAAAACCTCGAAAGCGGCGATTGCCCTCAGCATATTCTTGTCTACCTTATCTCTGCCGTAGGCATCCAAAAAGCGTTCGCCGTATTTTTCGGTTTTCAAATTAAAAAACAAGGTCCAGACACCCCAAAACAAATCGATATGTCTATCTCCTACACCGCCATTGCCCAAATCGATAAAGCCACTGAATTTCCAATCATCAAGAATTATATTAGGCAGGCAATAATCACCGTGGAGAAGCACATCATTTTTCAAAATCCCCTTGGATTGGGCGACTACCGAATAAGCCTCCTCGGCAGAGACATAGCCCCAATTATCGGGAAACAGACTTTTATCATAAATTCCCTCTCGGTAATTCTTTTCCGCAAGGGCGATATAGCTTTCGTTGCGGTTTTTTACAGGGCAATCGGAAAAATCAATTTCATGAAGCTCTCGCAATTTCAAAGCCAGAATATCGCACAATCTTTCGGGAGAAGCAAGATATTTCGGGTCGATACAATCCTCTCCCTTAATCCTTTCGGTTAAAAGCCAATCCTTATCAAGAGAAATATATTCCGCAACACGGGCAGAAAGTCCTTTTTTATGAAAATATTCTGTCATCAAGGCTTCGGCTTTAAGAGAGCCTTTTAAACCGCACTTTAAAAAATATCCTTCATCTTTATTAATATAATAGACCCTTGCCTCGGGAGAACAGCTGCTGTCATAAATTTCGCACCCATGAGAAAATCTCATAATACTCTCGGGCATATCCAATTTTGTTTCAATTAATGTTCTTTTCATAATCAATCACCATTTTGATTGTAATATATTTACATCTTGTTTTCAAGTGTTCAATTGACTTTTTCCCCCAAGGGGGTTATAATAAATTAATCATTTAAAAGGACAGATTATATGAAAAAATTCCTTCTTGTAATTTTCGCTTGCTTTTTTATTTTCTCGGCAATGATGTTTAATGTGTCTGCCGAAGCCTTTGAAGCTTCGGATGAATCCTCCTCGGGCGGAGAATTTGTATTTTCCGATGACGTTTTTTTGGAGGAAAGCTCGGTTATTGTTTTCGAGGAGCATCCTAACAAAAAGCTCGAATGGGCATATTGGGTAATCGGAATAGGCGCAATCGCCTTGGTTACGGCATCTGCTGTTATAATTTCAAAAAAACGTCCCTGATAATATATATCCAAAAGCTGTTCTATCGGACATTTTTCCGAAGGAACGGCTTTTTTGTGCAAATTTGCCGAATTTGGTTTTATCACGGAATATATGTTGAAATCTGTTTTTTGCTGTGATATTATGTAAACTGATGGCGGTTGTCGATATTTTCGGTCAATTGCCTTACGGAGGTTTTTATAATGCTTAAAAGGATATTATCAATTGCAGTCTGCCTTGCGGTTTTGTTTTGCGGAATCACGATAGATTTGCCCGAAAAGGCAATTGCCACTTCGGCATCAAATACATATTCGGGCCCTTATGTTCAGGTTGGCGAGGTTACTTTGCCTCTCGAGGAATATATGCCCGGAACATTCTTTACCAAAAACGGTCAAGCCTGCACAAACCATGCAACTGCCGACTGTATTGCAAACGGCTCGGATTGCAACTGTATGAGATATTATCCTACGGGAAATCCCTCCACCTGCGAAATAGACCTTTTGGCTGTTCAATGCTATGGTTTTTCCCGTTTGGTTTTCTACAAATGCTTTGGTTTTCTCGACCATCCTACAAATTCCTCACGTTATCACAGCGTAGGATATATTCTTAACGGCTATGTAACTGCCGATTCTGTTAAAAGCCTCCTTATGCAGGCTGCGCCCGGCGCTCACGTCCGTTTGACAAGAGGTCATTCGGTTTCTATTTTGACAATGGACGAGGAATATTTGACGGTTTACCACGGCAATTCGGGCGGTGACGGCGTTACCTCTGCTCCCTGCGTTGTTTCTACCTTGAAATACACATGGGAAGCTTTCGCTCAATATGCCAGAGCAGGTATCGATTTTGTTAATATGCCAAACGAATATCCCGGCTGGGAAACAACTGAGCGAGTATATTACACAGGTAATTATGTAACCACAGAATTTCTTAATCTCCGTGCCGAAGCAAACACAGATTGCGAGGTTTATATTACAATCCCCGTAGACACACAAATCCAAGTAACCGAGGTTAACGGCGAATGGGGCAAAACCTCCTATGGAGGCTTTGACGGCTGGGTAAATCTCTATTATACACGCTTTGAAACGGTTTCTTATATTACCACCGATTATTTGAATCTCCGCGCCGAGCAAAACACAAGCTGTCAGGTTTACATTACAATTCCTGCAAATACCGTTATTGAAATTTCCACAGTAAACGGCGGTTGGGGAAAAACCAACTACGGCGGTTACAGCGGTTGGGTTTCAATGGATTATGTGGAATTATATGCCCCCGAAGGGGACACCGACACCCCAACAGATACACCTACCGAGCCCGAAGATCCCGACACACCCGTTGAACCCGAAAATCCCGACACGCCTACACCTCCCGAATCCGATTATGAAATATTAACTCCCACAGATGAAATATTTATCCTTGACACAAATCAAGTGTTAAGAACCATTTCCTGGAAAATGACAGTAGAGGAATTTAAATCTCATTTCCAAGGTCAGGAAATTATGGTAATCGACAAGGACGGCTTTATTCTTCAGGATAACCACCTTTTAAGTACAGGATGTATTGCTCAATTAGTTAAGGAAGAAAGTGTTATATACCAAGCTGTTATTTGCTTTGGAGGGGATTCAAGCGGTGACGGCAAGGTTACTGCCGCCGACTATCTTGCAACCAAGCGTATTATTTTCGGTTATTACAATGCCGATAACTGGATTCTTACAGCGGCAGACGTAAACAGCGACGGAAAATTAACAATGGCAGATTATTTGATAATACAAAAATATTGCTTTAACAATGATTCCTCGGGATTTAGCAAATTCATGACTGCGCCTATTATTCGGGCAAGCGGCGAAGGAGAATCGTAAATAAAACGCAAAAAGGAATGGCTTCAACCATTCCTTTTTATTATTAAAATTTATT
>JAZSFY010000239.1:0-3372 GCA_045532415.1 Eubacteriales bacterium
CCGCTTGGCCTCCGACTTAGGTCGTTTTCCGAAGCATCCAATTCGCTCAAAGCGTTTACAAGGTCGGCAATTATGGGGTCCTTGTAAACTGCGTCCTTTTCGTGGTCGTGAGTTGTGCCTGCGCCCATAAAGCTTTGCATAAGAGCGGTCATATCAAGAGTTGTAGCCTCTAATGTAAGAGGATAGGAGGTTAATGTGTCCTCTTGAACTGCATTAATGTAATTAGACATACCCTGAGAAACCGCAAATATCAATGCGATTCCGATAATACCTATGCTTCCTGCAAAGGAGGTAAGCATGGTTCTGCCCTTTTTGGTAAAAAGATTCTTTAAGGAAAGACCGAATGAGGTTGCAAATGACATGGAAGGTCTTTTAATCTTCTTTGTCTTTTCGTTTCTGGCAACGCTCTTTTCCTGCTCTGCCTTAATTTCGTCTTCGGTGAGAGGGGCAGAGTCGGAAATAACAACGCCGTCAAGCATTCTGATTGTACGGGTTGCGTATTTTTCTGCCAATTCGGGATTGTGGGTTACCATAACAACCAATCTGTCCTTGGCAACCTCCTTAAGTATATCCATTACCTGAAGACTTGTTTCCGAGTCTAACGCACCGGTAGGCTCGTCAGCAAGAATAATATCAGGATTGTTTACCAAAGCCCTTGCGATTGCAACTCTCTGCATCTGTCCGCCCGACATTTCCGAGGGCTTTTTGTATAAATGGTCGGCAAGACCAACCTCCTCTAATGCCTTTGCGGCTCTAGCCTTTCTTTCGGCTTTGGAAACACCGCAAAGAGAAAGAGCAAGCTCGACATTTTGCAAAACAGTTTGGTGTGGAATAAGGTTATAGCTTTGGAAAACAAAGCCTATGGAATGGTTTCTGTATGCATCCCAATCGGCATCCTTGTATTCCTTTGTGGAGCGTCCGCTTATAATAAGGTCGCCGGAATCATATTGGTCAAGACCACCGATGACATTAAGCAAAGTGGTTTTGCCGCATCCCGATTGACCAAGTATCGCCACAAATTCGCTTTCTCGGAAATTTATGGAAATGCCCTTTAATGCCTCGGTAACTGTATCACCGATAACATAGGATTTTTTTATATCGTGTAATTCAAGCACTTGGTTCCTTCCTCCAAATAAAAAACTTTCTACATTTTATATGATATTATCGCCGGCATTCTTTGTCAATATAATTTTATGGTATAATTTGTAAATAATTTTAGAGCGAAAACAAAATCTCGGAGCAGTAAACTCCGAGATTTTTTGTATATAGCTTATTTGTTCAACAATTCCTTGCTTGCATTTACCAAAGCGTCGGTCAATTCCTTTGCTTCGCATTCATTGTCGGCACGTACAAGGATGTATGCTTTAATCTTGGGCTCTGTACCCGAGGGACGGATAATAACAGCAGAACCGCCCTCCAATTCGTAATAAAGCATATTGCTCTTGGGCAAGCCTGTGGGAGCTTCTGTTCCGTCGGCATACTTGATGATGCCTGTGGAATAATCTCTCTGTGCAGTTACCTTCTTTCCGCCGATAGAATCCATGGACTTTTCACGGATGCCTGCCATGATTTCGCCCATCAATCCCATGGGGTCGATGCCGGTAATCTTAACGTTAACAACGCTTTCGCTGTAAAGACCGTATTCCTTGTAAATTTCCTGCAATGCCTGATAAACAGTTCTACCCTCTGCATAATGACGGCAAACCATTTCTGCTGCGAGAACACTGCCTGCAACAGCATCCTTATCTCTTGCATAGCCTGCGGAAAGATAGCCTTGGCTTTCTTCGTAGCCGAAGATAAAGGTATTGCTTCCGTCTGCGGTCCATTCCTTGATCTTTTCGCCTATGTACTTAAAGCCTGTAAGAACGCTGATGTGTCTAACACCGTGCTTTTCGCAAATAGCATCGAAAAGGTTGGAGGAAACAACAGATTTAATAGCACAAGCGTTTTCGGGAAGATTATTGGTCTTCTTTCTAATCTTGATTATATGGTCGATAAGCAATGCGCCGATCTGGTTACCGCTAAGAGCAAAATATTCACCCTTGTCGTCCTTGATTGCAAGACCGATTCTGTCTGCGTCAGGGTCGGTTGCGATAATAGCGCCGCAATCAACGCCCATTTCGTCAAGCTTGCTGATTGCTTCTGCAAAGCATTCCTTGTTTTCAGGGTTGGGAGAAGCAACGGTGGGGAAGTTGCCATCGGGGATCATCTGGCTGTCGATTGTGATAAGCTGATCGATTCCGCATCTTCTCAATGCTTCGGGAACAAGCTTATATCCTGTTCCGTGGAGAGCTGTGTATGCCAATCCAACGGTGTTGCCGTATTTAGCGGTATTTTCGGCATCGAGTCTGCAAGCGAGAACTTCTTTGAGGAATGCCTCGTCGCATTCTTCGCCGATCATAATAAGCAAGCCCTGCTTTTCTGCCTCGCAAAGGCACATTCTCTTAACGCCTTCAAAAATATCTGTGTCGGCAGCGCTCTTAGAAACAATTTCAGCGTGTTCAGGAGGAAGCTGTGCGCCGTCTTCCCAATATACCTTATATCCGTTATATTCCTTGGGGTTGTGAGATGCGGTTACATTAATACCTGCAATACATCCATAATGTAAAATTGCAAAGGAAAGCTCGGGTGTAGGACGGATACCGTCGAAAAGATAAACCTTAATTCCGTTTGCAGTCAAAACCTCAGCGGCTGTCTTTGCGAAGGTGTCAGAATCGATTCTGCTGTCATAAGAAATTGCAACGCCTCTTTCCTGTCCCTTTGCAGAAACAACAAGGTCGGCAAGGCCTTGGGTTGTCTGAGCGACTGTGTAAACATTCATTTTGGAAATGCCCACGTCCATGGTGCTTCTCAATCCTGCGGTACCAAAGCTCATAGGAATAGCAAAGCGTTCTGCAATCGCAGTTTCGTCATCCTTGATTTCCTGCAATCTCTTTTTGGATATTTCGTCAAGGCTTTCGTTGTTAAGCCATCTTTCAAATTCTTTGTTCATTGGTGCGGTTCCCTTCATTAATATATATATAATATAGGATTTGCGCGTCGAGATTAAAGCTTTGCCAATGCTTCTTCTAAAGCACTGGCCAACTGATCGGGGCATGATGTGGACTTAAATCCGCATTTTATTCCCTTACAGCGTTGAATGATTTCTTCAGCAGTCCGTCCTTCACATAAAGCGGCGACTCCTTTTAAATTGCCGTTGCATCCGCCTATAAAAGAAATACCGCTGACGATGTGGTCGTCATTGATCTCAAAGGAAATGCTTCTGGAGCATACTCCCTTGTTGGGTCTTTCGAATTTCATTGGAATTTTTCTTCCTTTATAATATATATAGTTCTTATAAACCATTATAATGAAAATATTTCCTTTGTAAAG
>JAZSFY010000114.1:0-1583 GCA_045532415.1 Eubacteriales bacterium
CCTGTACGGGTACAAAGAATCTCTGCCAATTCAACACAAGGAGAGGTGTAATAAAGGTTGGACATATGCTGAACCCTGCCCAACTGAGCAGTAACAGCATTAACCCATTCGTCATCGGATATACCAAAGCAGGTTACACCGATGCCCGAGCCCATATCAATATAACGTTTTCCATTTTCGTCAAAAACCTCAGAGCCCTTTCCCGAAACAATTTCTACGGGAAAGCGGTTATAGGTATTGGCAACATATTTTTTATCTTTTTCTTGAAGAATACTCATATCTTCACCTATTTATACATTAAATCTGCCTATTAAGGCTTTACAAGTGTACCTGCGCCCTCGTTTGTCAAAAGCTCCATAAGGATTGAATGAGGGATTCTGCCGTCCATTATTGTAACATTGTGAACACCGTGACGGATTGCCTCGATACAGCAATCAATCTTGGGAATCATACCGCCTGAAATGATGCCTTCCTTTTTAAGGTTTTCGGCATCCTCAACAGAAATATTGGTAATAAGAGTAGAGGGGTCATCTCTATCTCTCAAAACGCCTGTAATATCTGTCATCATAATAAGTCTTTCGGCATTTATTGCCCCTGCAATATGTGCCGCCGCTGTGTCACCGTTAATGTTATAAACATTACCGTCAGCATCACAGCCTATTGTGGAAACAACGGGGATATAACCCTTTTCCAAAAGGTCGGTAACGGGAGCTATGTTAACATTGGTAATGGCGCCAACGTATCCAAGCTTTTCGTCCTTCATCTTAGCCTCGATAAGTCTGCCGTCCATACCCGAAATACCCATTGCCTTGCCGCCCTTTGTTTCCAAAAGGGTAACAAGAGTCTTATTAACCTTACCTGCAAGAACCATTTGAACGATTTCAACAGTTTCCTTATCGGTAACTCTCAATCCGTCAACAAATTCTGCCTTCTTGCCAAGTCGGTTCATCAAATCGTTGATTTCGGGACCGCCGCCGTGAACGAGAACAACCTTAACGCCGATAAGCCAAAGAAGAACGATATCCTCCATGACCTGCTCCTTAAGATGCTCGTTTACCATGGCATTACCGCCGTATTTCACAACGACAACCTTGCCTGTATATTTCTTTATGTAAGGGAGAGCCTGAGTCAGAACCTCTGCACGCTGTGCATTGGAAAAATGCTTGTCATCCATAATTAACCTCTTAAGTTCTGTAATCGCCGTTAATCTTTACATAATCATAGGTAAGGTCACAACCCCATGCGGTTGCATTGCCGTTGCCCGAGCCTAATGTAACGATAATTTCGATTTCCTTTTCCAAAAGAATTTCTTTTGCCTTTTCCTCGGAAAATTCGACGCCTGCGCCGTCACGGCAAACCTCGATTATACCCTTGTCGCTCTTGAAGGAAACGCCAACCTTTGTTACATCAACATCGGCACCGCTGTAACCGATAGCACAAAGAACACGTCCCCAGTTTGCATCAGCACCGAACATTGCTGCCTTAAGGAGGCTTGAGCAAATAACGCTCTTTGCAACAACCTTTGCTGTGTAAATATCCTTGGCTCCGCTAACGTTACATTCCAAAAGCTTGGTTGCGCCTTC
>JAZSFY010000111.1:0-12785 GCA_045532415.1 Eubacteriales bacterium
CAGAACGACATGGCTACGATCCGACTTCAGGCTCTCAAAGCATCCAAAAGGTATTTATTATTGAAGCCGATTTCAATATCGTCCCCTTCCTTTTGGATTCTTATGTTATCATTAACCGTGCCATACTGAGTGTTACAAGAAATATTAAGGCTGTTATCCTCAAATCTGCAGCGCAAGGGTGTTCTCAATTTTTCATCAACAAGCAAGCTTGCTCTTTCAGCACTTTCGATAAATGAAAGTCTGTCAATCTTTGCAAAAATTCTGTTGGATGTAGGCAAAGCTCTCTTATAATCCAAATATTCACCCTCAAGCAATCTTGAGAAGAACACGGTATCGTCAATTTTGAAAATAATATATTTTGCTGTAAACTCAACTCTCAAGGGTTCTTCGCTGTCATCAAGAAGCTTTGCAAGGTCGGTCAACGCCTTACCGGGAACAACAAAGGAGAATCTATTATCGTTATCAAAAACGCAATTTTTTTCCTCTCTCATTGCCAATCTGAAGTTATCCAATGCAACAACAGTAAGAGTTCTGTTTTCTATCATGAAAAGCATACCTGTTAAAATAGGTCTTGCTTCACTTTGTGCAACAGCAAAAACTGTAGAATTGATAATATCCTTCATCAAAGGTCTTGAAATATGGAACGCATTATCACCGCCCAATTCGGGAAGGTTGGGGAACGCTTCAGCAGTAACACCATGAATTGTAAAATCACTCATGCCGCCGCTGATTCTAACCATATTTCTTTCGTCAGATTCGATACAGATATCACAATCAGGAAAATTACGGACAATAGAAGTTATCTTCTGAGCATTAATAATAACAGCGCCGCTTTCCATAGGTACAACTGTTCCGATTGTTCTAACGCCCTTTTCTAGGTCATAACCGCAAACAGTTAATGTTTCGCCGTTTAGCTTAAAAAGCAAGCCCTCTAATGCAGGCAATGTGCTCTTATTAGATGCCGCTGTTGCCGCAGGCACTATTAATGAAAGCAATGTTTTCTTGTCTGATACAAACTTCATTTTTTCTCGTTACGGTTAAAATTATTATTAAATAACTCTTTCCGCTTTTCCTTCCTTAAGTATCTTGTCTAAATAAATGTTAAATATGTTTCCACAGGGTTTTCCAAAGATTTCCACAAAATCTCCACCAATATGGACAACTTCTCTGTTTTCCACAGCATGTCCTTTCGGTTTCCACATGAAAATCACGTAATCTTCAAGGGTTGTTTTTTGTCGAATCCCTTGCAAAACCTGCTTCGTAGGGGATTTCCACATTTCCACGCCCCCCTACTATATACTATTATCACTAATAAATAATATAATCCTAATAGTTTCTTTTTTTAATTCCCGCGATTTTTTTAGTTCCCGCAGTGTACTCGGTTCAAATTGTTTTCGCTTATCCGCGAGAGTCGTAGTTTATTCAAATTGAAATAATGATTAATATTGTAGGGGAGGGGCTTGCTCCTCCCGTTTTTTTATTTCCCGCGTTTCCTTTTAAAAAAGGAAAACAAAATTTTTTAGTTTCCGCGTTGTACTTTGTTCAAATCGTAGGCGCTCATTCGCGAGAGCCATAATTTTTTAAAATTAATTTATTCCCAAAAACATCGTTTGCTGTTTTTGTATTAAAAGTTTTTTGTCAAACTTTTTATGGGGTCCTCAAAAAACTTTATGTTTTTTGGGGTTGATTAAAAAAAGTTTGGGAATGTAAACCAACAAAACTAATTCAATTCTGCAATTAAAGCCTTGATTTCCCTATCGAAATTTGCTTCTTCCTGCATTTTTCTTTCAATAAATCCAACCGAATTAATAACAGTTGTATGGTCCTTTTTATTAAAAAGCTTTGCGATAGATTTTTGAGAAAGATTTGTGCATTTTCTGATAAGGTATATTGCATAATGCCTTGCAATAATAATTTCGGCATTACGCTTTGAGCTTTTCATTTCCTCTTGTGTAACACCAAAACGCTTTTCGGCACATTCAAAAATACGCTCGATAACAGATTCCTCGCTTTTTGCGTTAACGAAAAAGGCGTTCAAAACCTCTTTTGCCGTATAAAGGTCGCAAACCTGACCTGTTATCAATGAATGAGCCCTCAGCTTTTTCAAGGCGCCCTCGATTTGACGGATATTGCTTGTTATGTTCTTTGCAAGGTAATAAAGAATCTCAATATCAAGGTCAAAGCCGAAATCGTCAGCCTTTCTTTTGAATATTGCAACTCGCAATTCAAGGTCCGGCGGCTGAATATCGGCAACCAAGCCCATTTCAAATCTGGATTTAAGTCTGTCCTGCAAATTGTCCATTGCCTGAGGAGGACAGTCTGCCGCCAAAATAATCTGCTTGTTCATCTGGAACAATGCATCGAATGTATGGAAAAATTCCTCCTGAGTTGACATTTTACCTGCAATAAATTGAATATCGTCAACCAACAAAACGTCAACATTACGGAATTTTTCTCTGAATTGTGTTGTAGTTCTGTCTGCCAAAGCCTTTACAAGGCCGTTTGTAAATTCCTCGCCTGTAACATAAAGAACGTTATAATCGGGATGATTCTTTCTTATTTCGGTAACAATAGCAAACATCAGGTGAGTTTTACCTAATCCGCTGGGACCGTAAAGGAAAAGAGGGTTATTAAGCTGGGCAGGATGCTTTGCAACAGCTAGGGCAGCAGATTGTGCAAGCTGATTTGATTTACCCACAACGAAATTTTCAAAGGTATAATTAGGATTAAATCGCATTTTATATGCCGACATATCCTTGTCCAAATCGCCGCTGCCGCTTTCCTCGCTTTTGAAAAGCTTTATCATTTCAGCTTCTTCCTCGTCGGTTATAAGCTTTAAATTAACATCAAAGCCGAGAATCTCCGAAAATTTGCTTTTTAATGCATCGTAATATTGTGTTTCAACAAAAGCCTTTTTGCTTCTGGGAACAGAAACAGTAATACATTCATCCACAAGCTCAACAACTCTCATGGAGGAAAACCATAAATTAAACGTCGCAGAGGAATAGCTCTTTTTAAGCTCCTCAAAGACAAATTCCTTAATTTGCTTTAATTCTTCGTTGCTCATTTCTATCTTTTCCGCAAAAGCGGTTTATCCTTTTTAATTTTTATCTGAAAACAAAATGTATATTTGGCGAAATTATATCACATTGATTATATCACAAACAATTAAAAATGTAAACACTTTTTCCTACATTATTATTATATAATTTCAATTTTTAAGGTGTTTTTTCCACATATTGTTGACAATAATTTTTATTTGAATTATAATCAAAAAAACAACTCTGCAAAAGGAGCAATTTTTATGTCGAAGCAAGAAAAATTTATGTTTAAATATAGATATGCAATTTTGTTTATCTGTTGCTTGTTTACCTGCATTTTCAACATTTTTCCTTCATGGCAGGAGATTTTTGATTATTCCAATCAAATTATTTTGATTTTCGGTCTTATCATAAGCCTTTTTCTCTATTTCATTATTTTTTGGAATAAGCCCGAATTTTCAGAAAGAAACGTTATTTTTCTTCTTTTTGCAATAGGCTTTGTTTTCCGCTTGACCTATGTTCAATCCACAGGTCACCTTTACCGTCAGCATGACGTAGGCGGTAAAATGGGACATTTGGAATATATTATGACTCTGGTCGAAGGAAAAGGACTTCCCCAAACCGATGTTTCCAAGCTTTGGCAATATTATCAACCGCCTCTTTGGCATACAATTTGCGCTATATGGATAAAAATTCAGTTTGCCTTTGGTGTTGCAGAGGAGGCAGCTCTCGAAAATCTTCAGCATATTTCCCTTTTCTGCTCCTCGGCTATTATGTTTATTGCCCACAAGCTTTTCCGCTTGTTTAACCTTGAAAAAACTCCCTTAATAATTTCCTGCGCTATTGTGGCATTCCACCCTACATTCATTATTCTTTCGGGCAGTATTAATAATGACGTTATGTCATTGATGATGGCGCTTTTGGCGGTTGTTCTTGCAATTCAATGGTATCGCGACCCGAAATTTTCCAATATAATCCCTCTTGGTTTTGTTTTGGGTATTTCCATGGGCGTAAAGGTTTCGGGCGGCTTGGTTGCAGTTGGTATTGCAACATTGTTTGCCGTTCGCCTTTTTGGTAAAAAATATTCCAACAAGCTTAATCTTATAGGACAGTTTGCCTCCTTTGGCGTTATTTGCGTTCCTCTTGCTCTTTGGTGGCAGATACGTAATCTAATCAAATTCGGCACACCCTTAACCTATGTTCCCGGTCTTTCCAATACTCACAGCCAATATATAGGCTTCCGTTCTGTTTTTGAACGCTTCTTTGATTTTTCATCTCTCGGAAGTGCAGGTGTTTACCCTGCAAGAATCCCCAGAGATTATGATTTTTATGAATATAATATTCCCTTGGGAGCGTTAAAAAGCTCGGTTTTCGGTGAATACTATATAGGCAAGGGTACCGGAATCGAAATTTTTGCAAATATACTTTTCTATTCTGCCGCTATTTTAGCTGTTTTGTCTGTAATCTCTGCTGTTTATGTTGTTGTAAAGGCTGTTAAAAATTATAAAAATAATGGCGAAATCAGCGTAACAGAATATATTTATCCCTTAATTTGCGGTGCAACAATGATTGGTTCTTATATAAAATTCTGCTTTGATTTTGCTCATTTTTGCACAATGGATTTCCGTTATATCGCAATGACGATTGTTTTTGGTGCGCTATATCTTGGGCTTTTCACAAAATTAACTCATAAAAACAACAAAATATCAGGTATATTCGCCTTTGAGGTAACAGTTGTTTGTACAATAAGCCTTTGCGTTTCTTCCCTTATGTTATATGGCACAATAGGTTAAAAGTATTGAAAAATCAAGAAAAATGCTTGACAAAATGGGAAAAATAAGTATATAATATACAATGCCTTGCCATGCGAGGGACAACCCTAACCACGGACGTGTGGCAAAATATCATTACTAATGTTTTAAATCTCATAGGAGGTGTAATACCAATGCTCAGAACATATCAACCTAAGAAAAGACACAGAAAGGCCGAACACGGCTTCAGAAAGAGAATGGCTACCGCTAACGGAAGAAAGGTTCTCAAGAGAAGACGTGCAAAGGGCAGAGCAAGACTCACTTATTAATTTGTACCAAATCCTTTATGAATAAACCAAAAAGGATACAGATGCTGAAGGAAAACCACCTGTTCGCAAGGGCGTACCGCAAGGGCAGGTGCTTTTCCGGACGGTACATTGCTCTGTATATTCTCAAGAATACCGACAGAACTTCTAAAAAATTCGGAATAACCGTGTCAAAAAACCGTGGTAACGCTGTTAAACGAAACCGTTGCAAGCGTATAATCCGCGAGGCTTACCGAGTTTTTCATCCATTTATAAAAGACGGATTTGTTATTGTAATTGTCGCACGTCAACCTTGCGTTGAGGCTCATGTTTCCGTGGTAACAAGTGAGCTGGAATCTTTATTGGAAAAAGCGGCACTTTTATAAATATTAAAATGAAAAAATTAATTATTAAACTGATACGGTTTTATCAAAAGAACATTTCATCACAAAGGCCCCGTTGCTGCCGTTTTTATCCAACCTGCTCGGCTTATGCCATTGAAGCTGTGGAAAAACGCGGCTTATTCGTAGGGCTTTTACTTGCGTTGTACCGAATTTTACGTTGTAACCCCTTTTGTAAGGGCGGTTATGACCCTGTACCTGAAAAAAAGGAACGCAAGAAAAACGACTAAGGACCTGTATTTTTTAAAGCGGCGAAAAATTTTTGAAATCAAGACGTAAAAGGCTGAAATATTTTTTGCTTTAACGTTGATTTTACTGACTTAACCGTGTGTTCGCGTGGATTAAGCTAACTAATACCAGCCTACTGACATCGCGGAACTAAAAAAATGTTCGCGCGGTTAAAGTTAACAATACTAATCGAATAACATCGCGGAACTAAAGAAGTGTTCGACGGCGAACTAGCTAACTTAACCGTGTGTTCGCGCGGATTAAGCTAACTAATACTAGCCTACTGACATCGCGGAACTAAAAAGTGTTCGCGCGGTCAAGACTAACAAAACTAATCGAATAACTTCGCGAAACTAAAAAAATCGCGAAACTAAAAAAATCGCGCTTTAAAAAAAGAAGAAAAGGAGTATTATGAACTTTTTGTATCTACCTTTTTCTTGGATTATGAAGCTTTGTTTGACAATGGCAGGCAATTCTTATTTGTTTGCGTTGCTGTTTTTTGCGCTTATAATCCAAATTATTTTGCTTCCTCTTGCAATCAAACAGCAAAAATCTCAGATTAAAATGGCTTCCGTAAAGCCTAAGGAAATGGCTATACGTGAAAAGTACAAGGGCAGAAACGATAATGTTACCCGTCAGAAGATGCAGATGGAAATTCAGGAAATGTATCAGCAGACAGGTGCAAGCCCCTTTTCGGGATGTCTTCCCTTGCTTGTTCAGCTTCCTATCATTTTTATACTTTTCACTATTGTAAGAAACCCTATAAGCTATGCTACCAATATTGAAAATTTCGATTCTGAGGCTCAGGCAACATCTGCTGTTGAGTTTTATGAAAAGGAAAAGGAATTGCTTATCGCCGACAAGTTTGAAGAAGGCGAATATGATAAGCTTATAGCGACTATTGACGGTTATATCACTTCTCTTAAGAGCGAAAGCTTGCGCGAAATGGAAATTTCCCGTCTTATAATCGACGGCGAAAACACCATTAACCAGCTTGTTGAAGAAGGCAAGCTTGGCGGCGACATTGTTGCTGTTTATAACGAAAAGGGCTTTGCCCAATATAGAGATAGCCTTCCCGATTATACTGTCGGCCCCATTAATCTTATTGATGAGCCCGATTTTGACGGCGACCCTTGGCTTCTCTTGATTCCCCTTCTTGTTTTCTTGACATCATTTATTTCTACAAAGCTTACCAGACGTCTTTCCGGTGCAGCTCAGCAGACCGACGACAACGGCAACCCCATTGGCGGCGGCTTGTTTATGGAGGTTGGTATGCCCTTGATGTCTGCAATCTTCACATTCTCCTTTTCTGCGGCTATCGGCGTATATTGGATTTGGAGAACCTTGATAAGCATGATTCAGTCCTTTGCTATGGCAAAGCTTCTTCCTATTCCTAAGGTTACCGAGGAGGATATTGCGGCAGCAAGAAAGGAATTGAAGATTTCTCAGAAGACCAAGAAAAAGAAGGTTATCACCATTGAGGTTGACGAGGATGACGACAGCTATGACGATTTGGTGGTAAATAAGGACGGAACCCGTACAAAAACAATTGATGTAACTCAGAGAACCCCCAGAAAAATCGAAATGCTCACCGATGACGATGAGAATGAAGAATAATTTGTTTTGTAATTGAATAATTGAAAGGTAATTAATATGTTAAAACAAACCGTTGCAACTGCTTCTACCATTGAAGCGGCAGTAAATGCGGCTTGCGTAGAGCTTGGTGTTGAAAGCACCGAGGTTGATTATGTTGTTCTTGAAGAACCCAAAAAGGGCTTCCTCGGATTCGGCGCAAGCGATGCTAAGGTTCAGGTTACTGTTAAATCCACTCCTGCGATTAAGGCAGTTGAATTTATCGAAAATATTATTAATAATATGGGCCTTAAGGCTGAAATTGAGGTTCAGTCTAAGGACGATGAGGGTGTTACCCTTAACATAAAGGGCGAGGGTCTTGGCGCTTTGATTGGCAGACGAGGCGATGTTCTCGATTCCCTTCAGTATCTTGCAACTCTTGCGGCAAATATCAATAGAAGCGGTTTTTACCGTGTTACAGTTGATGTTCAGGGCTACCGCGAAAAGAGAGCCGAAACTCTCCGCGGCGTTGCAAAGAGAATGAGCGAAAAGGTTCTTAAATATAAAAAGAGCTTTGCTCTCGAGCCTATGAACGCTTACGAAAGACGTATTATCCATTCTGCTTGCCAGGATATCCCCGGTGTTACAACACGTTCTATCGGTGAAGGCGCAGAACGTAAGATTGTTATCTCTCCCGAAAAGAAATAATAGAGAGATAAAAAATAAAAAATAATAGATATCAAAAATATGCTTCCCGTTTTTATCGAGAAGCATATTTTTTATATTTTCAATACAAAATATCTCTTATCTATTTTCTGGTTAATGGGTATAATTCAAACTCAATAACCTTTTTCAGCTCATCAAGGCTTATTTCAATATGTCTGCCTATTTTTCCGCCGGAAAATATAATTCTTTCGTGGTTTTGAGCTGATATATCAAAAACTGTTCTGAAGAATTTTTTCATTCCGATAGGCGAACAGCCTCCGTGAATATATCCCGTTAGGGGCAATAATTCCGCTTGCTTAATCATTGAAATGGATTTTTCGTTAACAGCGCAGGCAGCTTTCTTTAAATCAAGCTCCTCTGCAACGGGAATAACAAAAACATAGTTTTTCTTTGAGGGCGCAACCGTTACAAGAGTTTTAAAGGCAGAGCTTTCGTCAACACCAAGCATTTTTGCGATTTCCACACCGCTGTGGGCAACCTTTGTTTCATAACAATGAGGGATATATTCCGCCTTTGCAAAATCAAGCTGGCGCATTGCATTGGTTTTTTCGTCGTTTTTCAAGTTGATCACATCCTTTTGTGCTATAGCCGAAAAGAGTCAAACTCAATTCGGTTTGAAATGTTATTTTTTGTTATAACTTCGTAAACCTCACTTGGAATAGCGACGTATTCCTTCGTTCGTTTTTCTCGTTCTAACGAAAAAATCCCTATTTCAAACTTGCTTCGCAACCCTAAAAGAGAGATTTTCGAGAAAAAACTAAACTTAAGAACGAAGATATACTCACGTATATCAAGTGATGAAGTGATGTTTTTGCCGGAAAGAACCTTTTAGGGCGATTTTAGTTCGATTCTTTTCGGCTATTGAATCTCGCTGAGATTCTTAATTGTAGTTTGCTTGTAATTATCGGAAGCGAAAAACTCAAAAACCTTTACAAAGGTTTCCTTATCGGTAACACTTCCCTTGTGAACCATAGCAATAGTTCCGTAACGGTCAATAACCACCGTTGTAGGATATGCCGTGAGATTCATGGCTGTCTGCCAATCGTCATCACAGGAAGCAACAGGAAATGTCAACCCAAGCTCCGACGCATATTCAGAAACGGTTTTGTCTGTACCGTCATAGGGATTCAAGGCGATAACCTGAATGTCGTCCTTGTAATCCTCATAAGCCTGCTGAAGGAAAGGAAATTCCATTCTGCAGGGCTGGCAATTCAAAAACCAAAAGTTCAATACAATTGCCTTTTTTGTTTCCAAAAGCTTGGAAATTTCATATTCGGTGCCGTTGCAATCGGTAATTTTAAAATCGCCTGCAACACTTCCCAATTTATATTTAACCGCCGAAAGGTCGTCAACAGGAGAAAGAACCGTTTTGAAAACAAGCTGAGTATTCTCTCCGTCCAAGGGATAATTTTCCTTGGCTTCATATCCGTCGGGAAGATTTTTAATAACAGCGTTATACTTTTTGGAGGAATAAGCCTTAAAGCTTACCTTTCCCAAATCGTCTGTTTCCCCTGCCCAAACAAGGTCGTCGCTGTTTCCTTCTTCATAAATATAAATCAAAAGCTTTGAAAAAGCGATACCGCCTTCAGAAGCAAAGGTCACCGAAAAGTCGGTTTTTTCTTCAATAGATTCAGCTTCTCCAACCGAGCTTTCCTGAGGCTCTTGATTTTCACAGCCCCAGCAAGCCAAAAGAAGAACAACCGACAAAAACATTAATGTAAATCTCTTAAATGCTTTCATATTATTCAATATAACAGCACATCAAAAGCCAACCAAGCTCGAGATTGATTTCGGGGAGAGCATAACCGTTTTCGTCCTCAAACAAAAATCCGCTATGCTCGGGCTTCCACCAACCCAAATGGTCGCCATTTTGCTGAATGATATACTTCAAGTCCTCGGTCAAGGGATAAACACCCTCGTTAAGGTCAACACATTCAAGATATTCCATAAGGCAGTTTGTATAATTTTCCTTTTTAACAAATTCGCCTTTGTCATCAAAGAAATATTTAACAACGCCTGTGTACTCAAGGATTGTGCCGTAGCAGTCGATATAATCGCAGTCCTCGTCAAGACGGACAAGAACCAAAGGACCGTCGGCAGAATCAAGATGATAGAAGCCGTCTGCCTCATTGAATACCAAATTATAGGTATCGGTAGAAGCGGTAAGGTCAAATTCCTTTAATTCATATCCCTCGGGAAGGTCATATTCCTTCAATTCAACAGTTTTTTCATAAATTGTCCAGGGATAATCCTCGATACCCTTAATAGGATCGCCGATACGGTTAATTGTCATAACCGCGCCCTTAACAGTATCATCGGTTACATCGATACCGAGAACGTAAACGCCGGTTCCGCCGCCCTCTGTACCAATGTTGCCGTCGCTGACAGAAATTGTGAATTTTCCGTCGGTAACCTCAGCCAAGCTGTTTTCCTGAATATAATGAGGAGCACCGTAATAACCGAATACAACGCCCTCGGTTTGGGTAAGAGCAAATTCATAATTACCCGATTTTGTAGGAACGAAAAGGAAATAATTTCTCTGTCCTGCCTTTAATTCAACATAGGTACAGCCTGCATCAACTCTGTATGCATCATATTCATTGGATTGAGCAACAATTGTTTCGGGTTCTGTTGTGATTTTCTTGGAAACAATAATCTCGATTTCGGTCTTTTCTGCAGAAAGAGCGAGAGAACTCTTGTCGTAATAATAAACCGATTCATCACCTGTAAAGCCCAATTCAACGGTATAATCACCTGCAGGAAGATTCTTTACAACCGAGCCGTTTTCGCCGCAGGGCTGCATAGCGACCTGTTCGCCGTTTTTGAGAATTTTTACAACAACATCCGAGGCATAGCCGTTGCCTAAAGCATCCTTTACATTGATTTTATAATCAACATTCTGGATTGCTTGGGAGGATTCGTCTGCAGGTGCAGAGGAGGTATTGCCGTCCCCGTCGGATGTGCAGGATACCATAGCCATGGCTCCGCACAAAAGTGCGGATGCCAAAGCAAGGCTTATAATCTTTTTTAATTTCATATTAATACACTCCCTTATGCTTCGGGACCGAGATAATCATAATAGTAGCAAAGCTTTGTCCAGGAATGGTCAACACCAGCAAAGGTGTATTTATCCATAAGCATCTGCAAAAGCTCTCCCAAGCGTTCGTCTACAACAACGCATCCGTTGCGTTCGGTATTGGAGGAATTGTCAATCTTTGCAACATAACCGCGGATCTCTTCGGTATAGTCAACGCCTGTGCCGTGGTAACGGCCGTTGAAGATATCCTCGAGCTGATAGATCTCGGCATTGCCTTCGTAATCCTCGCCCCAAAGCTTTTTCAAATATTCGTCGGTTTTTTCGACATCGTTTCCGTTTTGACGGAGATATGCCAAAATTTCCTCGTCGGTTGCTGTGGTAGCAAAATTGAAGCCGCCCATTTCGATCATTTCAACGATAGAATTGCCGAAAACGCCTGTGGAGCCTGTAAAATCAGCATAAAGTGCGCTGTCATGGTCCTTTGCGTAATAGATACCGTCCTTCAATTCGGGCTTGATACCCTGAGAAATGATTTCATAAAGCAATTCGCCGGTAGCATCGGTATCATAAGTGAAATAACCGGGAGAAGCCAAGCGGAACAATTCCATGGAAGCGCCAAGATACTCAACATCGTAATAGATGTATCCGGATTCATAAACATCCCAGAACGCCATGTTGACATAGTAAGCTTTGCCTGCTTCCATATAGTATACCAAGGAGCAGTTGTTCATATCGGTAAACATTCTTTCGTCATGCTCATAGGTATAGATTATATTTCCGTTTCCGTCAAACAACCAAGCATCGATACCGTCTTCGTAATCGCTCTTGGAGGTGAAGCGGTAAACACCCGATCTTTCGGGAACAAATTTTGCAAGTAAGCCTCTGGGAATGATAGCTCTGTCATAGTAGTAATAGTTGGTTTCTACATCCTTGCCTTCAACTGCTTCGAATGCGCTGAAGGGTGCAAGACCCTTAATGGGGTCCTGAAGCTGTTCGGTTGAACCGTAAACGTCAAAATATGTGCAAATCTTAAGCCATTCGTTTTCGGTTCCGTCAAAGCCTGCAACCTCTGCAACCTGCTTTAACATTTCGCCAAGCTCTTTATTAACGGTACAAATACCGTTGATAGAGGAATTGGATGCATAGGAGAAATAGGTCACCATGCCCAATCCGCCTTCTTCTTTTTTGTTATAAAGGCTAACCCCGTCTTTGTCTGCATCACCGTTATAAACGATCTCGTAAACAGACTTTTCTTCGCTGAACTGAGAGAAGTTCATAAGATTAGCAAGAAGAAGAGGACCGTTTTCGCTGCCTACATGATAATATCCGTCTTTTTCGTTGAACACGATATCAACATAAACGGTTTCCCCTTTATCATTTGTGGTTGCAGCATTTCTGGGAAGATATGTAGCCACATCGATAGTCTTTGCATCAACAACACGCATATTGCGAACATAAACAGTATCGTCGCCTGCGCTTCCGTCGGTATCCTTCATAAAGCAGAGGGCGATTTCATAAACGCCGTCCTCATCTGCAACACAAGGATAGCAGGACTTCCAAGCTTCTGCATCGTCTGCACCGGAAATCTGGAAAACGTCCTCGTCATTTACGATAACATACATAATATCGCAAAGTCTTTCGGAGGATGCAAGATAATCAAAGCCCAATGCCTGACCCTTTTTCAGAGTAACATCTGCATAAATGATAGCATAGGAATCGTCAAT
>JAZSFY010000006.1:0-13274 GCA_045532415.1 Eubacteriales bacterium
AACAAGGTAAACGACAGCTATTTTTCAATGCTCGGCCCTCTTTTCACTTGGAAATTTCTTGTTTTGGTCAGCATTTTGGTTGGCAGCGTGTTTATTTTCCGTATGTTCTGCCGATTCATCTGTCCCCTTGGCGCATTGTACGGTCTTTTCAATAAAATCTCCTTTTTCGGTGTTAAGGTTGATGAGCCTAAATGTACCAACTGCAACCTTTGCGTAAACCGTTGCAAGCTTGATGTAAAAAAGGTCGGCGATCAGGAATGTATAAGCTGCGGCGAATGTATTAACGTCTGCCCCACAAAGGCTATTGTATGGAAGGGCCCCAAGCTTCCCAAAGCCCTTCACGAAACAGTAACCGGCAACGAAAAATCAAGGCTTGCCACAAGAATAATCTCCTGCGTCCTGCTTTTGGCGTTGCTTATCGGCTCTATGGTATATTTCTGGAAGGAAACCGAGCCTGCACCTATTATTCCCGACCAAAGCCAGGAGGAGCAAAGCGGAGAAATTCCCTTCGGAACCGAAATCGGAACACGTTGCCGTAACGGCGAATTGCCTATTGTAAAGCCCGAAGGCTTCCAAGCCGAAACAATTAATCCTGCGGGATTAGGCAAAATAACCGTTATAAACTTCTGGGGAACCTGGTGTACCCCTTGCGTTAACGAGCTTCCCTATTTCGACAGAATCGCATCGGAATATAAGGATACCGTGTCGGTTGTAGCAATCCATTCCTCCTTGGGTAACGATAAAGCGCCCGAATATATCGGCAAATATTATCCCGAAAGCCAAATGATTTTCGCCTCCGATGTTGGAGATGCCGAATATTATCAGGCGTTGGGCGGCAAGGATGCATACCCCTATACAATCATCCTTGACGAAAACGGTGTTATACTTCAGGTGTTCGTAAAAGCCTTGGAATATGAGGATTTAAAAACAGTCATCGACAATCAATTAAACAAATAACAAAAAAGAGCAGAACATTTTTCGTGTTCTGCTCTTTCTATTTGCTTAAATTCTTTCGAGGATATACAAATGGCTTTCAAATTCAAGATTTGTAGGCGCATGAAGTCCGAAATTCATTAATTGCTCGCCTGTGTAGGATTCTCCTGTTATTGTTTCCTTATAGGTTGCATTTTCGTCAAGACCGCGGAAAACGATTCTTTCGTTGTTGCCGTATATACGAATACGTGTATTAACATAAACGCCGATACATACGCTCTTGTCCTCAGAAACAACACACCATGCCGAGCAATTTTCCCTATGAGGGTCACGGATTCTGTGATAATGACCATTCAAAAGCACATCGCCGTATTTCTTATAAAGCTCGGTTGTTTCGGTAACATTCTTTCTGTCCTCATCGGAAAGCTTGGTTGGGTCGAGCTCATAGCCGAAGGAGCCTGTTAATGCTACATTAAAACGGGTATGGAAGGGAGTAACATGAAGGGTTTGATGATTGGGAACAGCAGAAACATGGGCGCTCATGCAGGACATGGGATAAACAAGAGAGGAGCCGTATTGAATCTTCAATCTTTCGATAGCGTCGGTATTGTCGCTTGTCCAAATCTGAGGCATATAATAAAGCATACCTGCATCAAATCTACCGCCGCCGCCCGAGCAGGATTCAAACAAAACATCGGGAAATTCCTGATTCAAACGTTCGAGAACCGAATAAAGACCTAAATAGAAGCGGAAATCAACTTCCTTTTGACGGTTCTTGGGCAATGAGGGGCTTCCTGCCTCACTCCAGTTACGGTTGAAATCCCATTTTACATAGGAAATACCGCCCTCACGAAGTATCTTTGCCACGGATTCATAAATATAATCGCAAACCTCGGGACGTGTAAGGTCCATAATAAGCTGGTATCTGCCCTCGGAACGGGGACGTCCCTCGTAATGGAGGCACCAATCGGGATGCTTTTTATAAATTTCGCTGTCGGGGGAAATCATTTCGGGCTCAAACCAAATGCCCAATTTAACTCCTCTTTCAGCCAAATGGTCGGAAATTCTCTTTATACCGCCGGGGAGCTTTTCCTCATTAATAAACCAATCTCCAAGTGAGCAACGGTCATGGTTTCTCTTGCCGAACCAGCCGTCATCAATAACCATTAATTCAATGCCCAAATCAGCACAGGCATCGCCAATCTTCATCAAATGCTCGGAATCGAAATCAAAATAGCAAGCCTCCCAGCAATTCAAAAGCACAGGACGTCTTTGGTTCTTAAATTTGCCTCTTGCAAGATTATTGCGGAAAACTCTGTGATAATTGTCCGAAAGTCTGTCCAAGCCGTCGGGAGAATATGTCATAACACATTCGGGTGTTGTAAATTCCTCGCCAACCTCCAATTCCCAGCCGAAGGCTTCGGGGTTCAAGCCCATAACAGCTCTTGCAGTATCAAACTGATTGCCCTCAACCTCTGCCATAAAGCAGCCCGAATAAACCAAAACAAAGCCATAAGCGTCGCCATAGGTTTCATCGGCATTGGGAGATGTCATAATAAGAAAAGGATTATGAACATGAGAGGATGCACCGCGGCGTGAAGAAATAACAAATCTCGAATGGCTTAAGGGTGTTCTTTCGATATGTCTTTCTCGGCAATGAGAGCCGAAATTGGAAATAATATCATATTTAATGTTATCAAAATCAACAGAAGCGGAAGCTGCGCGGTCGATATGAACTGCATTTTCGCCCTTGTTGATTATTTTTGCATAACGGGTGATTATTTCGTGGTCCTCCATTACGCAATAATAAAGCTCGATTGCAACATTGCTTATAGAATCAAGCATTTCGATTACAAGGGTTTCGCATTCCGATTCATCACAATAAACCGCAGGGAGCCCCTTAATAGCAGGCTTGCCCTTTTCGATACGTCTGCCTACAACTCTCGGGTCAACAATAATCGAGCCGTCGGAATTGGTAATCTCCAATGCAGGAGTACGCATATCGCCTCTGCCCCAGCAGGGATATTCAAGAGGAATATCATCGAGAATAAATCCGTCACAGTTTTCCATGTGAGGAGAGAACGCGGCTCTGCCCTGTTCTCTGAACATATACGAGCAATCGCCGTTTATTTTCCTGCCCCAATAAAGGTGGCACAAAAAGCCGTCCTTTTCCTGCATAATATAGCTTGATTTACGGGTATGCAAGGAATATTGACCTGTTTGTTCATTGTAAATAATCGCCATAAATTTTCAACCTCCGATTTTTATTGCAATGCGGGGATTAAAGCAACTGCAACAGCAAAGTAAACCAACAATGCCAAAGCATCCACCACGGTAGTTATAAAGGGGCTTGCCACAACAGCAGGGTCAAAGCCGATTTTTTTAATTAATATAGGGAAACAGCATCCTACAACCTTTGCGGCAATAACCGTTGCGGCAAGGGTTACACAAACAACAAACGCCACCAACGGGTCGGCTCCGTCAAGGAAAATCGTCTTGAAATAGCCTACAACCGCCAAAGAAATACCGCACAAAAAGGAAACGCGAAGCTCCTTCCAAAGAATACGCAAAATGTCGGCAGGCTCAACGTCGCCTAATGACAATGCGCGAATGATTGTAACCGAGGTCTGACCGCCTGCGTTACCTGCGGTACCCATAAGCATAGGTATAAAGGATGTGAGAATAACAAGCTTGCTGAGAGATTCCTCAAAGCTTGAAATAATAGCTCCCGTAAAGGTCGCCGAAAGCATCAAAAGCATAAGCCAAGGGATTCTCGACCACCATGTTTCAAAAATACCGACCTTTAAATAAGGCTTGTCGGTAGGCGTAATCGCCGCCATGATTTCAACGTCCTCGGTAGCCTCCTCCAAGGCAACGTCAATAGCGTCGTCAACTGTTACGATACCCACCAAGCGGTTGCCCTTGTCAACAACAGGCAAAGCAAGAAAATCGTAATTACTGAATTTCAAAACCACCGATTCCCTGTCCTCATCAGTTGTTGCCGAAATAACGTTGGTTTCCATTATTTCGGAAATAAGTGTATCGGTATCGCTTAAAAGAAGGTCCATTGCCGTAACAACACCCACAAGCTGACGTGAATGGTCGGTTACATAGCAGGTGTAGATAGTTTCCTTTTCCATACCTACTCTGCGGATACGGGCAAATGCGTCGGCAACGCTCATATTCTTTTCAAGACGGACATATTCAACCGTCATTATGCTTCCTGCGCTGTTTTTGGGATAGCGCAGAATTTCGTTAATCAATTCTCGGGTTTTAAAATCCGAGTTTGCCAAAATTCTTGATGCAACATTGGCAGGCAATTCCTCAATAATGTCAACAGTATCGTCAAGGAAAAGCTCGTCAAGGACAGATTTAAGCTCGGCATCTGTCAAGCGCTTCAGCAAAGCCTCCTGAATATCCGAGGACATATTGGAAAAGCATTCTGCCGCCATATCCTTTGAAAGAAGGCGGAAAAGAATAACAATCTCCTTTTCCTCAAATTCCTCACATATCAGCGCAATATCAAAAGGCTCGGCTTCGGACAAAAGTGCCCTTAAGGCTTGGTAACTCTTAGACTCCAAAAGCTCGGTTACCTTTTCAAAAAGTTCCTTAGGCTCCATAAAAAAATACCGTTACTCCTTTCTTTTAATAAGAAAAAGCACGGCAAAAAACCTATTACCAAACAAAAAGCGGCAAGAAACAATGTCGCCCATTCGGTAATATATCAGGCTTTGTGCCGCTACTTCGGGACGAATCCATTAATTTCTCACCTTCCTTGTAATTTCATTATGTTAATAATAACCCTATTTTCTTCATTTGTCAATTGATTTTTTATTGATTTTATATATAATATACTCATAAAAACAAAAAGGTGTGACAATATGTTTAAATTCGACAACCATTGGGATAAGCTTATGGCGCCCGAGGCAGAAAAGGATTATTATATCCGGCTTAGAAAATTCCTTAAAAGCGAATATCTTAATTCGGGATTTCCCATATATCCCGAGATGAATAACATCTTCAACGCATTCAAATACACAGATTACAATGACGTAAGAGCTGTTATAATCGGTCAGGACCCATATCACGGCCCCAACCAAGCCCACGGACTTTGCTTTTCGGTTCAAAAGGGCGTGGACAAGCCTCCGTCACTTAACAATATTTTCAAGGAATTGGAATCGGATTTGGGCATAACTCCCCCAAGCCACGGAGAGCTTACCAAATGGGCGAAAAGTGGTGTTATGCTTCTAAACAGCGTTCTCACCGTAAGAGGAGGCAACGCAGGAAGCCACCGAAACAAGGGTTGGGAGATTTTCACCGACCGCGCCATTTCACTTTTAAACGAACGTGACGAGCCCATTGTTTTCATCCTTTGGGGCAATTATGCGAGAGCAAAAAAGAGCCTTATTACCAACCCAAAGCATTTAATTCTCGAATCAGCTCACCCAAGCCCTCTTTCGGCATATAACGGTTTTTTTGGATGCAGGCATTTTTCAAAATGCAACGAATTTCTCAAATCCATAGGCAAGCCCGAAATTGATTGGTCAATAGATTAAAGTAAAAGGAGATGTGTTTTTACACATCTCCGATTTTTTATTTCTTTTTCTTTTTAAAAATCTTGCTTCTGAACAAAATGATATTCATAACCACAAAGAAAAGGAACAGAATTATCAATGTAAGAACAGGCTTGACGGGAGCAAGAGTTGCCAAAATCATCAAGGGGAAGCCGAAAACTATTGCAGGGAAATTCTGATAAACAAGGTTGTCGGCAACGGGAGTTTTAAAATCACCGTCAATCTCTCTCAAAAGAATAATACCTGTGCTTGCTGTACCTGTCAGCATACCGTACATAGCAAGGAATTGCTCCTCGCGGTATCTGTTGAAAAGAGTTTTTGCCACGAAATAGTTATACAAATATGTAACAATCAAGCCGAGAACGCCGATTATAATGATAATTCCCCAATACTTCTCCAATGCGCCGAAGCGTATTGCCGCAATACCTGCAACAACCATAATGTCATAGAAAAAGTTGCTTGCACGGGTCATAAGGAAATCGTTGGTGTATTCCTTTTGGATAATGTTTTTCTTTTTCAAAAAGCCCATAACAGCCTTAACCAAGGTTGCCGTTAAAACACCCAAAAGGAAGTTGAAGCCGAAAATAACCGACCTCATTCCGGGAAGAAGATATCCCAAAAGGTACATAAGGGCATAAGCCAAAAAGTAGGCAACCGCAATCAAAGCAACCTGAACAGTAAATTTATCGATACTTTCCTGCATGGGAATCTCGTTTGCCGATTGAATTTCCTCAGAGTTTATTGCCCCTTCTTCAAAATTCTTTGCCTTAATTTTACCCTTTTTTCTTAAAATATTAAGATGAATAACACCGCCCAAGCTTGCGCTGATAAAGCCCAATGCGGCTATTGTAAGACCAAAGCTTTTACCGCCGTTAAAGCCGAAATCGTTTTCGTAAATACCGCCGTAATTAAGAGCCTGACCTGTTCCCTGACCATAGCCAAAGGGGAGCAAAAGCCCTGCGGCAGAAAAGAAATCCTTAATAATCATTGCGGCGATAATGGTAATTCCCATACCGAGAACACCCTGCAAAAGATAGGTCGCAACAGTTGTAACACCTGTGTTGAATATTTCGGCGCTTCTTTCCTTGGTAAGCTTTCCCTTGGAATTTTTAAAGGAAGCGGCAATAAAGCCCAAAGCAAGGGTATGATAGGTTATAACCTCCAAAGTAGCTGTTCCGTTTCCGCCGAAAAAGGCTGTGTCGAACATTACTTCACCTGTGATGCCCTTATAAATACCTGCAACCAAAACCAAAATACCACCGGCCAAAACCGACGTAGGAATAAGGGATGCCTGCAAAAACTTAAAGGATTTTTTTAAAACATTTGCGGCAAGAAGGCTTATCAAAAGAACCGCTATTAAATTAAAGCCTCCCCAAACATTAAAGTCCCAAAAATTTTCCATTTATATCTCCTTTAAGAATATTTTTATGACGGTAGCAAAGATTTACATATTTCAAGGCATTAAAGCGCTTTCCGCCCCTGATTTGGTAAACTTTTTTGCCGTAATAAACATTAAGCTTATTTCTGCCCAAAACCGCCATTGCCATAACCTGCTCAAAGGGAAACACAAGCTCGCCCTCCAAGCCTTTATTTATCACCATTCTGTCGCCGTAAAGACGTATATCGCAATCCTTCGCCAAAGGCATCTTGCGCTTATAAACGATAACCTCAGACAAATCGGCTTTGTCCTCAAACAAGGGCTCATCGGTGTGCTTTAATGTGTCAATAGAGCAGACAAATTCATTTTGATAATCATACCATTGACCGAAAAACTCAAAGGGAAAATCAAATCCCTCTCCCGAAAGCCTTTTGTCCTCGCCGTAGATTATACGCCTGCGGCATTTTTTACATTCTGTTACATTACCGTTGCTTTCAAATTCCGAAAGACCGCAAAAGGGACATACATAAATAGCTCTTTCAAGATATTCCGCCCTTTTGTCGGATTTAAAAGCCCCGTCGGCGATTCCCTCATTAACATAAAGTCCCTGCTGAATCATTTCAAAAAGCTCGCTGTCTGATATATCCGCATATTCCTCAGGCTCGATAACACGGGAAACATAGGAATGTATGCTGCCCTTACGAACGCAATCGCTCCAGCGGGGCTGAACACCATATCCGCCCTCGATATGATATAAGGCAATAGGCAATTTCAGCTTTCTTGCAAGCATCGCAATAGCGTCGCTCATATATTCGGTTTTACCGCTGTATGTACGGTTGCCCTCGGGAGCAATGGCGATAGTACCGCCCTCCTTGGCAACTCTGATGCAATTCAAAACCGCCGCAATGTCGGTAGTCTGCTTTTTTATGGGAATCGGCGCAACAAGATAACGTATCAATGTAGAAACAAAGCCGTTGGAGAAAATATCCTCGGTTGCAACATAATAAACAGGCCCCTTAAAGGACATACCCACAAAAAATTGGTCAAAGGGCGTTTGATGATTATAAAGTATTAAATAAGGACGGTCGCCCTGCTCCTTGAATCTGTCTGCCTTGATTCGGTATTTGATTTTTGAATAAGGCGTCAGCACAGCAAAGGCGATATTCCTCACAACACGGTGACGGAATTTCATCCACTTTTTTGCTTTTCGTTTGTTTTTCATTTTATTCTCTCAACAGAAAATTTTTCATAATTTTAACACAAAACTTTAAAATTTACAAGAAAAAATTATTCCATTCTGATTTTTAGCCGAATTTAAACAAGCAAATCTTTAAAAATCCCTAAAAAAGAAGCTGTGGAAATCTGCTCCACAGCTTCTCTTACATTAATCCGATTTATTTGTATTCTACCAATTCAACAGTATAGCCTTCTTCTTCAAGAGCCTTTACAAGACCGCTGTCTTCGCCCAAAACATGAGCCGCGCCTACTGCCATAAAAACAGTTTCTCCACTTGACAAATATTCTTTTGCTTTATCCAGCATTACCTTATCGCGGTCACCCAAGAGAATATTATTATATTCATCATAAAGCTTTTGTTCTTCCTCGGTAAGGTCGCCCGGTTCTTCCTCTGCCAAGCCTTCTCTAAGCTTTTCAAGATCTCCGTCGCACCATAGCTCATAAAGCTTTTGAGTTTCGGAAACATATTCATTTCTTCCGCAGGATAATGTCGCAGCAAGCAAAAGCTCGTTTAACTCATCCGAATACTTTGATGTCATGCCTACAGATTCAAGTCTATCCTCAACCTCATAAATAGGCAGGGATTTTTCCTTTGCCCAAGAATAAAGCCGTGCTTCTACACCCTTACTCAAATGAAGCCCCATGCCGTGATGCTCATAGCAATCTTCAATAATGCTTGCAATATGAGAAGGCTTAAGTATATCGGTATAACTGCTGAGATAATCGCCGTAACCGCCAATTCCCAAGGTTGCCATATATAGGCACATAAACGAATAAATCTCCTCGCTGATATGCTCATCAACGGTAGTGCCGTCGGTATAATACATTCCCTTTGCCAGAGCTTCTATCAAATCGGGATAATTCTCTATATTATCCACCACTTCAAATACATTCATTTCAAAAGCAACTGCATCTGACGCATTAAAGGCATCGCGGATTTCCTGAGGAAGAAAGGCTGTTCGGTCATCGCCAACATGGATAGTACCGAGAAGATAAAGGGTTTCGCCGTTTGCGCCGGTTACCTTATAGAAAACAGGCGTTGGCTTATCTTCATCCGTAGGCTCAATATCGGGATATGCTTCTCCTTGAATATTATAATAGGTTTCGGAGCTTCCGATAGTAAACGAGCTTATTTTCTCGTAGCTCAATTCGTATTCCTTGCCGTTATAAAGATAGCTACCCTCGTAATCGCAGTTAATTGCAACAGGCAAATATGTATCAATATCAATGGTAATAACATATTCCGCCATAACAGGAGAATATTCCGCACCTAGAGATTCAAGATAATTGCCGTCTTTATAAAGATATTCACACCAGTTGTATCTCAAATGCTCATCGAAAAGCTTATTACCGGTTATAACGATAGTTATGTAACCGTCGATTGCGCTGATAATAGCAGAATCAATATAGCTTTCATCCATAAACGGTTTGCTCATAACAGATTCAATACAGTTATGGTTTATGGTTTTCAGCTCAGCATTGTTCAAAACTCGGGTTTCGGTTTTATCTCCCGAAGTAATTGTATAATTATTGCCGTCCAGCTTAACCTCTGTTTTATAGTTTTCTTCGCCATCCTGAGTATAAACATCGGTTTTTACATCATTGGTAATAAGATGATAATCTCCGTCATCAAAATACTTGATTTTTTCGTTATGCTCTTGATAGTATCCCGAAATTTCACCATAAAAAGCATAAGTGGTATCAAATTCAAACACCTTCATATTTTCAAGAGCGCCCATAGACAAAGTCAGAATCTCAGGTATTTGAATCATATCCAACTGACGGTATCCGTCTTCTTTGGGAACTTCTATTTCGGGAAGCTCGCTTTCTTCGTAATATTCTACCTCAACCTTAATCTCTATGGTCATCTCTGCGATTCCCTGATTATATGTTGCTTCGCAAGAATTCTCGACTATTCTGCCCTGCTCATCAAGAACCGTTTCTCCCTTGAATTGAGAAACAGAAGCATATTCAGCCGCCAGCCATTCCTCTATTTTCTTGGGAGAGGCAAAGGAAATAACAACTTCACCCTCCTCAGAGGATTCCTTAACAGTTATTTCCTCATAAAGCTGGGCATCAAAGAGAATAACGGGAACATGATAATCCTCAGAATCAATCTCAGATTTAAATTTCACACCGTTAAAGGTTTGATAAACCGTTCCGTCAAAAAAGAGCTCTTCAATTTCGGCATCGTTACCCGCAAGCTTCTTTTTACTTTTGCTAAAAACCTTCACGCCTTCCTCGCCATAAGAAAGAACCTTATATTGAGAATCATTTGTTTCAACTGTTTTTGCAAATCCGCTTTCTCTTATAATTTCATGTTCAACAGAAAGACCGAAATTATTAAATTCTCCAAGCTTTTTCACGCCCTCAGCATAAAGCTCTGACGGGACAATAACCTCCTCAGGCTCGGAAACCTCAGAGCTTTCAGAGCTTTCAGCGTTTTGTGAATCTTCGGAAATCTCCGATATTTCACTATTTTCCGAAACTGCTTCCCCTGAAGCAGATTCGTTTTGAGAGCCTTGGTCAGCATTTTCATTAGGTTGACAAGCTGTAAAGCAGCTAAGCATAATGAGCATACCTAACAAAAATGCAATTATTCTTTTTTTCATAAGAATGCTCCTTTATAATTTTTCGTTAAATCAGCCTACAAAGATGATTCGTTTAAGCATCATATAATCGGCAGCGGTATGCTTACCGTCGCCGTTCAGGTCGCAACGCTTTGACGCTGTTTCGGAAGAAGGAAGCTCGGAAATCTTCAATGAACCGAAAATCACCTTTTTAAGCATAAGATAATCTGTTGCGGTCAGCTTTCCGTCGCCGTTAACGTCGCCTTGATCACCTTCAACAGATACATTCTCATAAAATTCGGGGTACAAATAGGATTCGTCGCCCTCCATTGTCCAAACATTGTCGAAATCAAAGCCATTAAAGGAGGATTGAAGCTTCATTTCATCGGAGGTGAGAGAAACAACCCCGCTCTCTGCATCGGGAACGGGAATATATTCATCGGCTTCACCGCCTGTGCCATATTCTATTCGTTCGCCTCTGCCCGATTCTGCGCTTCCTTCGAGATAATAGCAGTTTACAACAGGATAATCATAGCTAGCGCCGATTATACCGCCTGTCATAAGCTCGCCTGTTACCTTACCTGTATTATAGCAGTTTTTGGTAGAGAAAGGGGTTTCGCCGCTAATGCCGCCAACCAATGTTTTACCGCTTACATTACCGGTATTATAACAGTTTTCGATGCAAATCGCGCCTCTACCCATGATTCCGCCTACATCCTGTGTGCCGGTTATATTACCCGTATTGTAGCAACGGTTCATTACCACTAAATCTCTATATCCAACGCCATTGTCACCGGCAATTCCGCCTACAAAATTACAACCCTTGATGTTACCTGCGTTATAGCAATCAACAAATTTAGCATGAAAGATCCAACCGCCTCCAAGGATTCCTCCGGTATGAGTACCATTCACGGAAGGATCCAGAGGATCGTTAATACCAATCACATTGCCGGTATTATAGCACTTTTTAAAAACTGTAGTAAAGTGAGGATCATCCGAATTTAAATCTATTCTGCCTACAAGACCGCCGGCATATCGATAACCGAACACAGAAGATGTGTTGTAGCAATTTTCAATATCGCATATATCCGCAAATCCCACAATTGCACCTACATTACAACGAGCTTTGATGTAAGAATCGGTGATTCCCAAATTTTTAATGGTTGCATTTTTAGCTGCTCCAAACAGACCAACATTGAAATTTTCGTTGTTTATATAAAGTCCGCTTATAATGTGGTTACCGCCGTCAAAGTTTCCGCAAAATAATTTATCCTCGGGACTCTCGCCATAAAAATCTTTCATTTGACCGATAGGAGTCCATTGAACAGCATTGCTTGTCCAATTCTCTGACGATACATCATTAAGGAAAATATCGTTGCCGAGAAGAATATATTTACCGCTGTAATCATTGCCCTCATTAACGGTTTTTGCAAAATATGCAAGCTGTTCTGCTGTTGTAATAACATAAGGGTCGCTTTCGGTTCCGCTTCCCGATTCAAAGCCATCTGCAACCGCCAAAGCGTTTGACGGAATCAATGCAAAAAGCATTACCGAAATCAACAGTAAGGATAATAATTTTTTCATAACGATGCTCCTTTATAATTTTATTTTTAGGAAAAACATATTTTCCACTATGCTTTCATAATATAAATGCCGAGAATATCAAAAAAGTCCATAAAATTTTTTAGAAATTTTTCAGCATTTGCAATCATTAATTACTTCAGTTTAGACGAAAACTGATTTATGCTTATCTTTAACACAATTATACCACGAAAATGTGCTAATGTCAAGAAAAAGAGAATCTTTAGCACATTTTCAAAAGGGCGGAAAAGCACAAGTGAAAATATATGATTATAATGGAAGAAAAAATATCTGCGGTGAAAAGATTCACCAAGCCCGCCGTAAGCTCCGTATGTCCCAAAGCGACCTTGCGGCAAAGCTTCAGGTGTCGGGAATTAATATCGAAAGGGACAGCATCAGCCGAATTGAATCGGGAACAAGGTTTGTTGCCGATTATGAATTGCGGGAATTGGCAAAAATTTTAAAGGTTGATGTAGCATGGCTGTTGAATTAAATATTAAAAAAGAGGCTGTTTGACAGCCTCTTTTTTGATATATTATGTTCCCAATCGGGCGATATTATCCCAATCATCCAAGATAAACCTTCTGCTCCTTCAGCTTCTCACGCAGTGCGGCAACATCCACATCACGCGGCGCGATCTCGCCCGCGGCGGACATGGCGGCGGCGACACCCGCGGCCTGACCCATACCCATGCAAGGGGGCATCACGCGCACCGCGCCTGCGGCGTCCGAGGTAGCGGACAGGCAACGTCCCGCAACCAGCATATTGCTGACTCCCTGCGGCACCAGACAGCCATACGGAATACCGTAGAACACGCCCGGCTCAAGGGCAATATATTCGTTGCTCATGGGGCCGAACTTGCCGTGCACGTCGACGGAGTTGGCCGCCAGCATGATAGCATCCTCGGTCACAACACCGTTCAGACAATCCTCTGCCTGCAGGGTCTTGATGCCGTGGATATGTCTCGTCTCGCGGATACCGATGACGGGCGCGACACTGAGC
>JAZSFY010000328.1:0-3180 GCA_045532415.1 Eubacteriales bacterium
GAGGAGCTTTCTGTGGGCAATTATGTGCTTACAGGAGGCGAGCTTCCCGCGGCTATTGTTGTGGATTGTGTTTCCCGTCTTATTGACGGAGTTTTGCCGTCCCCCGAATGCTATTCGGAGGAAAGCCTTCAAAACGGATTGCTGGAGCATGCTCAATATACCCGTCCCCGTGTTTTTGAGGGATTGGAGGTACCTGAGGTGCTTTTGAATGGCGACCATGCCAAGCAACGCCGTTGGAAGGAGGAGCAAAGCCTCCGCCGTACAGAAGAAAAACGTCCCGACCTTTTAGAAGGCTCGGAATTTATGGAGAATATCAATGGGCAAAGCGAGAAACAAAAGTAAAAAGGGCGGAATGAAACGGCTCGTTAATGAGAGCCTTCTTTTGTCGTCCACTCGCTTTGTCTCCTCTCGCTTGGTTCAACTTTTTGAAGCAGGTCTTTTTTCACCCTTGCTTACCTCGGTTAAAACGGTTGACCGTTTTTGCAAGGATAAGGTTGCAAGGCCATTGTTTAAAAAACTTGAACTGCGCAAGAATTTTACGGTTCCCGTCCGTAACCGTTTTGCATCTCTTTTGGGAGATAACGGACTTTTCCGCCGATTGAGCCTTGGCTTGAAGGGTATGCTTAATGTGTCCCTTCGCTCTCTTGGTATCTTTCTTTTAACATTTGGTATATATTCAGGGGCTATATTCCTTTTAAAGCGATATGTTTCGGTTACCTTGGGCGATACCAATGTTAATGACCTTGCGGCTGCGGCTATAACTATTATAACAGGTCTTTTGCTGACTCTGTTTGGCGATAAGAGCATTATTTCGGCCTTAGGAAGCGGAAGAATCACAGGCTCGGCTCTTTCCAATTCTCTGGGAATTAACGATTCTACCTTTGACCGCGCTCCTAAAATACCGCCGACCACCTCGGCAGGCATGAGCTTTTTGTGGGGCTCGCTGTTTGGCGTGCTGACGTTTTTTGCTTCGCCAATATGGCTGTTGTCGGTTTTGGGTATGGCGGCAATATTTGTAACCATATTAAACGTACCCGAATTTGGCTTGCTTTTGGCAATATTCACATTTTCTTTTAGCTCGGTTGAATTTGTTTCCTTTTTGGCGATTTCGGTGGTATTGTCCCATTTTATAAAATGGCTTCGATTGAAGCGTAACCTTCGCTTTGGAACAGCAGATGTTGCCATGGCTTTGTTTATGGCTTCTATGTTCCTTTCCAGCCTTGGGTCTGACCAAGAGGTTGACAAGGGTGAGTTTTATCTTTTGATGTTTATTGCCATATATTTTTCGGCAAAGAACCTTATTTGCTCGGGCAAGCTTCTTTATCAAAGCTTTTCTGCCGCTTGTAACGGTATGGCGGTTGGTATGGCGGTTTACATTTTGGGTGAATATGCTCATTTAATCCCCAATGCTCAGCTTAGGGATGGGGCAATTTATCTTTCCTCTAATGCTTTGGACGGAAATATGATGGCGATGCTTGTTTCGGCAATGCTGCCTTTTGCCTTGTTCCTGATGAAATATCAAAAGAAGGGAACTGTGTTTGCCTTCCTTGCATTGGGCTGTGCAATTATTACCGACAGCGTTTTGGTTTATATTTTGATTTTGTCTGCCCTGTTTGCCTATATCGCCTTTGGCTATAAGGCTCCTGCAGGTGCCGCCGCTTCGGCTGCGATCGTTATGGTTCCCTTGATAACAATACTTTCCGAATGGGCAATTTCCGATTCTGTAAAGGCGTTTACTTCCAATGTTTTGGATTCGGTTCTTGATAAGGGAATACAAAGCGTTGCCGACCTTTGGGCGGGCTTGAAATACCTTGGCGGCGGTTTTGCCGTGTTTATCTTTGGTGTTGCCCTTATTTTGGTATTGCAGAGGGCTTTTGGCTCTATTGCTATGACGAAATCCGATTCTCTTGTTTGTATAATAGGAACAGTAGCGGCATCGTCGGTTATGATGACTGTGTCGGGATTTTTGTTCAATCCCTTTTCTGATATAAGAACCGTTTTGGCAATGTTTTTTGTATTTGGTCTTTGCGGCTCGGTTTATAAGGTTTGCTTGGTTTCACAAAGCGGAAGCTATAATGATTAGGACGGAGGAATAGATGATGCAGAAAAGAAAGCTGAAATTGAATATTCTTGACGTTGCTATCGTTATAGCAATCCTTTGCTCTGTTGCGGTTTTAGTGTTCCACGATACACTAAATGAGGTTTTCGGCAATCCCGAAATTTCACCCTTGACCGTTTCGGTTTCTCCCGAGGGAGGCGAGGAAGCGATTGCCAATTTTGTGTCGGGGGAATCGGCAACCTTGAAATTTGAAAGCGCAAAGCTTCAGGCGGTTATAGTTTCGTCGGAGCTTAACGAGGATGGGGAGGCTTTGGTAAAGCTTTCCTTGAATGGGTATAAAAAGCTTGGCAGATATTATTCCGAGAACGGAAGCCTTATTCCTTTGGACTCCTCTTGTGTTGTTCAGGTAGGGGAAAAGGAATTTAGCGTTATATTAGACTCTGTTGAATTTTCGGAATAAAATAGGGTAATAATAGATATTATCGACAAAAAACAACCCGTATATAATGAGAATTTTCGGTGAATCTAACATTAAGTTCCTATTGATTTGAATATGACGGTTTGGTATAATAATATCAAAGTTCCATTATTATAACACTAGGATATGTTTTTGCCACGGGGGTATATTGATGACTACTAAGAATATAGAAATTCAAAACGAAGTTGGTCTCCATGCCAGACCTGCAACATATTTTATACAGAAGGCTAATTCCTACCGCAGCTCTATTTGGGTTGAAAACGGCGATCGCAGAGCCAACGCAAAGAGCTTGCTTGGAATCCTTTCCCTTGGTATTTCCAAAGGCGATCTTATAACAATTCTTGCCGATGGCTCCGATGAGGAAACCGCAGTTGACGGCCTTGTTGCGCTTATTCTCGGCGGCTTTAACGAATAATCACAATTTCAAATAAATCGCCTTGAGCTTTATTGTTCAGGGCATTTTTTATAGGTGTTGCCAATGACCCGTGAAGAGCTTTTTGAAAAAGCAAAGCTGCTCCCTGCTTCTCCGGGAGTATTTATAATGCGGAACAAATCCGGCAGAATTATTTATGTAGGCAAATCAAAGGCTTTGAAAAACCGTGTTTCAAGCTATTTTTCTGCCTATTCCGACCATAGGGGAAAA
>JAZSFY010000361.1:0-8191 GCA_045532415.1 Eubacteriales bacterium
TGTTTCTATTCCGATAAGTGATTTTGAATACACATAATAATGCATAAGCTATACATCCATTAAAGATTATAAAGTCTTTTAATTGTAGCATCGGAAATGGATTTATCAAATTTCTTTGCATCCTCAGAAGCAAATTTTGACATACTTTTTCTTTTTTCGGGGTTATTATACAAGGTTATAATCGCATTTGCAAAATCATCCGAGGATGAGCAGGAGCAAACAATAGCGTTATCAGAGGTTGCATAATCCCTTGTTCCGCGGTTATCCGAGCAAATCAAGGGCAAGCCTGCCGCCATTCCCTCAACCGCCGCCAAGCCCAAGCCCTCGCGTATTGACGGAAAAACATCAACATCGGCAATTTTATAAAGCTCGGCAACATCGGTTCGCTGACCAAGTAAATGAAACCTATCCTTTAATCCAAGGGATTCTGCCAAGGACAAAAGCTCGTCCTTTAAATCGCCCTTGCCTGCAATAGCATAATGTATATGGGGAATATTTGCCTTTGCCAAAGCCTCCAAAACCACCTTGTGGTTCTTATTTTCGTTTAATTCTCCAACAGACAAAAGGAGGAACGCATCCTCGGGGACACCGATGGAATTACGCTTTTCGGCTTTATCAACCTTAGCCTCGGCATACATTTTAACATCAATGCCCACACCGGGGATATATTCAACCAATTTGGTGTGAAGATTGCTTTTTGCCCGCTGAAAATCCTCACGGTTTATGGTAACGATAGCATCGGTGAAAAAGGCGCACAGCCATTCAACAGGATAAAACAGAAGCCAATTCACAAGAGGCGCACCCTTGTGGAAATGGAACCCATGAGCTGTATAAAACACCTTTGTTCCCTTTTTTCTTACCTTTCGGCAAGCCAATCGGGTACACATTGCGGCAATAGGTGTATGGCAATGAACGATATCGTAATGTCTTTCCTCAACAAGCCTTTTGATTTCCTTAACTGCATCGAGGTTAGCCTTTTTCAAGGGCGAGCGAACACAGCTTATGCTTATAACCTGACAGCCAAGGTCTTTATAAAACGGATCGACCTCATTTTCGGAATCGTTTGTTGCTATATCTACTGTATGGCCCTGCTCCACAAGCTCCTTTATTAAGGATTTGAAGAATATCATGGTCATACCGATAGTTGTTACATATAAAATTTTCATTAAATTCTCCTAGAGGGAACGCCTGCATAAACACCGCTTTCGGTAATATCAGCGATAACAACCGCACCTGCGCCTACAATACAATCATTGCAAACACTTGTATTATTAATAACAACCGCACCTGCGCTTATCATAGTATTTTCGCCAACCGAAACCGTGCCTGCCAAATGAGCACCCACCGAAATATGGCAAAAATCGCCTACGCGGCAATCATGGTCTATCGAAGCGGAGGTATTTACAATAACGCCGTCGCCTATTGTTGCATCGGCATTGATTACCACCCCTGCCATAACCACGGTTCCCTTGCCTATTGCAACCCTCGAGCCCACAACAGCCGAAGGATGAACAAGGGTTGCTATTCTGCAATTATTTTCTAAAAGCTGAGCTTGAAGCCTTCTGCGTACACTATTGTTTCCTATGGCAACAATAAAATCAAAGCTGTCACCATAGGCAGGATAATCGGAAATCTTCCCTGATGCCAAAGTAGATGCGCCGTCATCAAGAAAAACCACTTCTTTATATCCGCAAAGCTTGGCAACATCGGCAACCACTCTGCCGTGACCGCCTGCGCCGATTATAACCAGCTTTTTTTCAATTACCATATAAAATCAATCCTTAAATGATTAATTACTTCCCGTAAATTCTTCCATAGTTGCCGATGTGTCCGAGCTTATTCCCTCACGGGCAAACACGGCCTTTACGGTACCGAAAATTATCTTTATATCATTAATAAAGCTGATATTTTCAACATATTCAACATCTATGTTGAATTTATCTTCCCAAGAAATAGAATTGCGCCCATTAATTTGAGCAAGCCCAGTCAGCCCCGGACGTACAAGATGACGTCTGCGCTGACGCTCGGAATAAAGAGGAAGATATTTAACAAGCAACGGTCTCGGCCCTACAATAGACATATCACCCTTGACAATATTTATCAATTCGGGAAGCTCATCCAAGGAGGTTGACCTTAAAATACGTCCATATTTATTAAGACGCTGTTCATCGGGAAGAAGAACGCCGTTTTTGTCCTTTTTATTGCTCATTGTGCGGAATTTAATCAGACGGAAAACCTTTTCTTTTCCCGTTCTTTTGTCGATACGCCCCGGACGAAGCTGGGTAAAGAAAGGGTTGCCATTCATTGCAACGGCACCAACCAATATTAAAACCAACAATACAGGGGACAATACCAATAAAGCGCACAAGGATATTATAAAATCAAATACCCTTTTAAAATAATTCCCGTACATTTTAATCTCTGAAGCAGGATGCTATAATTTCAATTATACGGTCCTGCTGCTCCTGTGTCATCTTAATATCCGAGGGCAGACACAAGCCACGGGCAAATATATCCTCATTAACAGGCTTATCGCCAAGAGTGATAAAATCACGGTCGGCATAAACCGGTTGCATATGCATAGGCTTCCAAATAGGTCTTGCTTCTATGTTATTCTCGCTTAAGCGATTAATAATATCCATGGGAGAAACATGGGAGGATTCATCAATAAGCAGGCAGGAAAGCCAAAAATTAGGACGGCTTTCGGGAGAATAGGGATTCATTGTAACAGGAAGCCCCTTCAAATTCTCGCTATAATATCTATATATAGCCTCCTTGCGGTCCCTATGGTTCTTAAGCCATTTTAGCTGACCGCGTCCTATACCTGCAACAACATTGGACATACGGTAATTATACCCAATTTCCTCATGCTGATACCAAGGCGCCTTTTCTCTTGCCTGAGTTGCCCAGAACAATGCCTTATCTCTCGCTTCTGCGGTATCGCAAATAAGCATTCCGCCGCCTGATGTTGTAATAATCTTGTTTCCGTTAAAGGAAAATATGCGGTATTTGCCAAAGGTTCCGCATTGTCTGCCCTTATATTCGGATGCCAAGGATTCGGCAGCGTCCTCAATGAGAACAGCGTTATGCTTTTTACATATCTCCAATATCTCGTCGACTTTAGAGGGAGTTCCATACAAATGAACGATCATTACAGCTTTTGCCTGAGGATATTTCTCGAACGCCTTTTCCAACGCTTTGGGATCCATATTCCAGGTTTCTCTTTCGGAGTCTACAAAAACCTGAATACCTCCCTCGTAGGAAATAGGGTTAACAGTTGCGGCAAAGGTCATATCGCTGCAAAGAACAATATCGCCCTTTCCGATTCCTGCAAGTTTTACCGCCAAATGCAATGCAGATGTACCGCTGGTAACGCAAAGGCAATTTTCAGCCGAAACATCGCCGCCTACATAATCGGCTATTTCCTTTTCAAAGCCATCGCAATTAAAGCCCAAGGGGGCAATCCAATTACGGTCAAAGGCTTCTTTAATGTAATCCATTTCCTCTCCATGCATAGTGGGAGAGGAAAGCAATATCCTGTCGTTCATGGTAAAATGGGCTCCTTGATCATATGGGCGGGGTTGTTTTTGGGGATACTAAATTAAGTTTATTCAACACTTATAGAAATTGCAAAAAATAACATATTGCAATACAAACAACTGCTCGCTTAAAATTACATATATAATATATACTCATATCTATACACAATAATTATGGCACAACGTTAACAATTTGTCAATATATTCAGAAGGTTTTTCTTTTTTAATTAGTCATTTTTTAACCAAGCCCAATAACAAAAGACAGCAGAAATCAAAATCTGCTGTCTTGTTTGTTATTCGGTATAGAAATTAAGCTTCGGGGTTATCTTCCGATTGCACATCCTCGACAGAGCCTTGGATTGCTTCTTCCGAAGCTGTTTCGGTGGGAGCTTCTTCGGTGGAAGGCTTTTCAAACATTCCCGAGATATAATCAATTTCGGGCTGAAGCTCTACAACAGGTGTCTGCGGTTCGTCAATCTTTTCTTCGGGGCTTCCCTTCTTTTTGGAAAATACCCTTGAAAGAACAAGCATCAAAACCGCAAGGAGGGTTAATCCGCCGAATACACAAGCGGAAATAATCAATCTTTCCTCATATAACTCGTGATTTTGGATAAGCTCATAGGATTTGCTTATAGAAAGATTTGCGCTTTCATAAAATTCCATAGAATTAAGGATACGGGAGGATGCAACAAAATTATAAATGCACAAGCCCATATATCCGCCTGCAACAACCGCAAGGTAGGTGAACACCATTCCGATTGTCCAGAGAACCGCCGATGCAGTTCCCTTTTGCGCCTTACGCTTAACACCAAGCTTTCGGCAGACAAACACAAATATAATAAGAATTATACCTGCCAAAAGTGTTAAAACTAAGGGGAGATAGCTTTTTAAGAAGGCTGCAAATCCCGAATCGTTCTGAGCATCATCGGAGCCGTCGGGTGTTATATCCTCAACAACACCTGTAACAGCGCGGATTACGCTAAAGCTTTGAGCCGAGCTGTTGCCCAACCCATTCTTTGCGATAACAGAAATTGTATTTTCGCCCTCGTTAAGGTCGATTGTAATTTTAAAGCTTCCCGATTCATCGGTTTCTGCCTGAACACCGTTTACTGTTACAACACAACCGGAATCGGTATAACCAACCAAAATATAGCTGGATTTATCGGTTTTTACGGTGGAGGTTATTTCGGGTAAAACAAGTGTAGGCGCGATATTATCGTAATAAACCGATTTGTGGGAAACAAACACGGTTGTATCGTCAAGATACCAATAAGCATAAACCTCGTTATCGAACAAATCAAGCTTTGCAGACATGGTTCCCTTATCCGAGAGGAGAGCCTCCTGCTTATTATCGTTTACCGCAATAATGGTTTTCACCTTATCGCTGAAGGCAGAAAAATCATAATCGATTTTTACCACAGAATCAGCCGAGGCGTCCTTGGATTCGATGGAAACAGCCTTTGCCATTGCCATGTCGATTTCCTTTGTTAAAAGCCGGGAAACGCTGTCGCTGTAACGCTTTTCATATCCGATTTGAATTTTAAGCTTTGATACATTAGGGTCTATAAGAAGCTCTGTGGAGGTTATACCCGAATCAAATTCGTTAAAGTAATAAGCCTCACTGTTGTCATCCACATAAACCGCAACCATATATTTTTCGCAGTAAACCTTGTAATCGCTCCAATCAAGCTTTAAGGATTCATCATCGGTATTAACCTCAACATAAACATTTTCCATTGCCTCGGGAGCGTTATCGTTTACATAGGAAAATGTGTTTTCGCTTATTTTAGAATCGGTTACTGTAAATGAGCCTGTTGTTACCGAAACCTCAGCCAACAGCTTATAGCTGTCATAGGTAGAAAGGCTTCCGATATTAACATTAAGGTCATAGGGGGCGCTGTTTGCTCTCAATCTACCGCTTGCAAGCTCTCTTGTGCCCTCAATATTACCGTTTGAATCGGTGATTGCGGCATAGATAACATAGTCATACCAGCTATTGCTTACATAGCTTGCGCCTAATGTTACATTAAGTCTGTCGCTGCGGTCGGGATTAACCGAAAAGTCAAATTGGTTTATCGAGATGATTTCGGCATAGGGCACCCAAGCTACATTAAGCTTGGGGTTTGCGCCCTTGTCGTAAACCATTTCCCATTGACCTGCCTGAGCATTGGGAATCCAATATGTCAAGGAAGAACCGTCGTCCTCCATTCGCATAAGTCCCTGCGCTATTGCCTCTGCACCATATTCGGTTCCGTTGGGAGCGATAAATTTTACAATGGGGACACCGTTAGTATATTCAACGGTTATCATCATGTGTGTATTTTTTTCAAGGTCGAAAATCTGTGATGTCTGCTCCTCTGCAAGGACATTAACCCAAGCCAAAGAACCAAGGGTAAGCGCCAAGAAAAGGGCGATTATTCTTTTTATCATGTTGTTCATATCAATTCCCTCTCTTAAATTTCAAGCTTACCGTAATCCAGACTTGTTTTTTCGTTCCAGATAAGATAATAGCCTTCATATCCGTCTCTGTCCTGCTTTGCAGCTTTAATCACGAATGTAGGCAATCCGTCATCAAATTGAACGCCGATTGCACCCATACCCTGTGCAGAGAAATCAGCAACCTTGAAGATGTACCATTTAATATCTACATCAAGCTTTGCATCAAGCTCAACGCCTACAAATTGGTCATGGAGGTGAACAATAGTTGTACCCATTGCCTCGAAATCGCAATTATTAATATGCCATTCGATACCGCGGCTCAATTCTGCTCTCATACCCTTTGCGCTTCTGCTTTCAAAGCCGAGCAACGCAGATGTAACAGAAATCTTGCCTGCCTCAATCTTTGCCTTGCCAAGAGTTATCTCGTCCAAAAGCTTTAATTCTGTGGAAACGCCGAAATAGCATTGACCAAGGCTGAATTCCAAGGTAGTATCCTTCAAGCTGAGCATTGCAGGGTCATCAATATATTCGGTCAAGCCGGGAACAAAATCGCTTACCTTACTTGTAGCCAAGGTAAACTGACCTTTAAGCTTCCAATCAAGAATATTCTTGTTGGGGTCGATATCCGAAAGACCTAATTTAAAATCGCTGTATGTTACGGGAACGGGGCCTATGGTCGCCTTAATGGGATAATCGCATTTCAAGAGAACCTCGTTGGGCCAAAGCTTTTGGAAGCCTGTGTCGGTTTCTCTTTCCTTCCATTCTACAAAGAAGCCGATGCCGTCATTATTGATAAATGCAACCTTAATGGCAAAATCAATGGAATATTCATTCTTAACGGTATCTATCTTAACAGTATACTTTGCAGGAGAAAGATAGATAGGCGCGGCACCGAAATTAACGGGAGAATAGCTGTTCATATCCTCAGGCTGATTGGAGAAGGAGCCTGCAACACCTATTGTTTTATTGGTAATTATACCTGTTATTTCTAATTCGAAATTAAAGATATCCTCATATCCTGCAGATTTAAGAAGCTTATCCTGCATAGGAAGCTTTGTTGTAAATTCATTGGATTTAAGCTCGAAGCGGTTGGGATAAAGCGAAAGTCCGGGAGCCTCATAAGCAATTGCATCTGTAAAATAGAAGGGGCCTACATAAACGGGATTTACGGGATAATTATCATCTTCGGCATTTGTAAATGCGTCATTTACAAGTGTAACATCGCCTAAAGCAGGAACCGAAAGCTTGATATTCTTCTTTGCAAAGGTCTTTGCAAGGCCCTCTGCTGTATCGGTATAATAGGTTATGTATGAGCCGTAATTATCGGTCAGAACCATTCGGGTTTCATCATAGCTATTCTTTGTAAGCACAACGTCGCCCTTAAAGGAAAGCCAGCCATTAAGGTTTACCATGCTGGAAAGGGTTGTTTCATTACCGTTTACGGTTCTTTCATAGGATGTGAACACATAGGGACCGAAGGAAACGGTTTTTTCGGAGCCTTGGGTAACAACAGTAATGCCGTCCTTGAAATTAGCCATCATATCGCCGATGGAAACACGAACGTCATATTTACCGCAGGCAATACCGCCGGGCAATGTTAATTTAATGGTATTTGCGTCAACATATTCACATTTAACGCTTCCGTTACCGTAATCAAGCTTGCCGTCAAGTTCGGCTGTAAAGCTGTCATTTTCGCTGAAGCCAAAGCCCTTTACCTTAACAACAGTAGCCTGCTTGCTCTTGAACACAAGGCTTGTGTCCAAGCCGTAAACGCCCTTGTCGCCATAGGTTACGATAGCCTCGCCGCTTTCGTTTTCGGTAATCGAGCCTTCCTCATCTCTGTCGAGAGAATAGTTTACTGTGTCCTGAGCGAGGGTGTCCTCGGTCATGTGAATTTTCAAGGTACGGTTTACTGTAAGGGTATCCTTTGCAGTAAAGGTTATGTAATATTGATTAAGAATCTGATTACGGAGATTATCATAGAAGCCCTCTACTGTTGCAGAATCGGCAACATAAACAAACGCACCGTTTGTGGAGGTTGCAAGAGCATCCATGTAATCGATGTTAACATAATCGCCCAAGCCGAGAGAATAGAGGATTATCTGCTTGTCAAGGCAGGGCTCGCCGATATTCTGATTGATTTCTTCAACAGAATGGTAATCGTTATCCTCGCCGTCGGAAAGTAGAAGGATAAAATTAAGCTCTCCGTCCTT
>JAZSFY010000222.1:0-5663 GCA_045532415.1 Eubacteriales bacterium
CAACCGATACCCCCACAAGTGAATAGCTTGTGGGGATGTTTTTTAAAGCGCGATGTTACTTGATTGGTTTTGTTACTTTATACCGCGCGAGCATCCGGCAAAGTCAATTATTCAGCCGTCGCACCGCGCGAACACCCGTAAAAGTTAATTATTTAGCCGTCGTACCGCGCGAGCATTATTTTAGTTCCCGCGATGTGGTTTATTCAATATGCTACTGCTCATTCGCGAGAATTGTAGAAAAATCAAATCGTTCTAAACGAGGTGGCACTAATGACAGCAAAGCAAAAGAAATCAATTATTATAAAAAAATTGATTATCGGTCTAACAATAGTCACAGCTTTGACAGTAACAATGCTTATTTACGGATATGGAAATATCTGTTGGATAGTTGGAATCATAGGAACATTTGCAAGTATATTGATTTCTAAAAGCTATTTACTGATAAAAGCAAACACCACAATAGGTATAATAACCGATTTAAAGACAAAAGTTTATACAAATCGTGTAAGACCAAGCGGTGATAAAATGGATTCTGCGATAATTGATTCAAATTACCCTGCTTATGGACAATATTATGAGCCTATGATCATAATTACCCTCAAAACAGAAAAAGGAAAAATCAGAGAAAAAGCCTTTGCCTTAAATAAGAATACCGAAAAATTAAAAATAGGCGATACAATTAAATATACTGAATTTGACGACATTCCACAGGTTATTAAACGTTAATAAGGATATTGAATGTTGACAATAACATTTATACATAGGCGATTCTTAATAACCCGAAATCGCCCCTACGACCACCTATTACCTATTACCTATATCTAATCCTCTCGCGAATGAGCGGCAACAATTTGAACCAAGTATATCGCGGAAACTAAAAAACGCGGGAACTAAAAAACAACGAAAAGTATACCTTGACTAAACCCTAGGTTGCTTTACAATGGTAGCACAGAATATTAAAATTAAAGCAAGGAGAAAATCATGCTTACACTAAAAAAGGCAAGAAGAATACAAAGGGCAGAGGAATCCAAAATAATCATTAAATTCCTTGTTTTTGCCGTTATTATAGGCATAGGCTCATTTGTATTATTCAGATATACAAATCTTCTCTCTATAAATTCTGTGTTCTATCTTATCCCCATAGCCTTACTTTTATTAGCAGGCAGGCACACCGAAATATTCAAATTCTTCTCAAAACGTGAATTTATCGGAACTGTTGTAAAAATCGACATTTACCCTGTTAAGGAGCAAAAGGTAAAGGGCGCAAAAGGATATACAAATTTCAACCATTATCTCGAAGCAGAGATTCTTGTCCGTAACGAAAAAGGACAGATATATTCAAGAGTTCTTCCAAACGGTGATATAACATCCCGACTTTCAGAGGGCGACAAAATCGCCTTTCTGCGATTCATTTATGAGCCTGTAGTTATTAACGGACAGTATTGGAAGAAAGAGCTATGAAAAGAATTTTAACTTTGATTATAACCTCCCTGCTTTTGGCTTCATGTGCAGGGAATAACATAAATAACACAGAAAGCACCTCTGCCGAAAGCCAAATTATGCCCTCTCAAGAGGAAAGCTCGGCTGAGGAATCATCCTATGAGGAATCATCTCTTGAAGAAGGAACCGAGGAGGAAAGCTCCATTGAGGAATCCTCGATTGAGGAACGCTCTGAGGAAGAAATATTCCAAAAGGAGCCTCAGGTAATAACCGAATTTCAAATTTTGGAAAACCCTTATAAAGAGCTTTCCAACAACGGCAAAAACCCTTGGGATATGGTAGTTTTCCACGGATGCCTTTATGTAGGCGCAGGGGATTATGACAAAAATATCTCCCCAAAGCAGGCATACCGTTATGATTTGGAAAAAGAAGCTTGGGAAGAATGCGGAGAAATAGCCGACGAGCAAATCGACAGATTTATTGTTATTGATAACAAGCTTTATATCCCCAGTACAGACCCAACAGAGGGCTGGGCATACGGCAATTTCTTCCGTCTTGAAAATGACAGCTTTGTTAAATACAGAACTCTGCCCAATGCTATTCATACCTTTGATTTGGAGGAATACCAAGGCAAGCTTTTTGCAGGAATCGGAAGAAGCGACGGAAAATTCCCTGTGTTGGTTTCCGATGACAACGGCGAAAGCTTCAAGGATGTTCCCTTTTCGGGAGCAGAGGAATTGGAGGACGAAAGAGTTTATCAGCTTTTTGTATTCAAGGAAAAGCTTTATGCCCTTTGCGGAAAGCAGATTTTCCTATACAACGGCAATGAATTTGTCCTTAACTGCAGTTGGGCCGACAAATATTACCGAGGCTATGATTTTTACACAAGAATACCTGCCGAGGTTGTTTACAAGGATATGCTTTTCTTCACAACAGGATATTTATACCGTTGCGAGGAAATCGACGGAATTAAATATGTAGGCAAAAACAGCATTACCGTAACAGACATGGCAGTTTACGGCGAAAAGCTTTATTTTCTTTGCTATGAAGAAAAGGAAAACGGTAATTATAGAATAACCCTAAGAGAATCCGACGACGGAAGGTCCACAAGAATTGTTTGGGAATTGGAATATGGTCTGCCTGCATTAAGCTTTGCGCTAGAGGGCAACCGAGTTTTCCTTGGTATCGGAGATATTTCCGACGAGGACGGCAGTTTTAAGGGTGATATACTTACATTTGAGGTGGCAGAATGAGCATTCAGCAAAGGCTTTTTCAAATGCAGGATATAGAATACCGTGAGTTTAACAGCAAATTGATTCCCAACCTGCCAAAGGAAATATTCATCGGTGTTCGCACACCTGAATTGAAAAAATTGGCAAAGGAATTATATAAAAGCGAAGCCGCCGGCCAATTTCTTTCGGCACTTCCCCACCGATATTTTGAAGAAAATCAGCTTCATGCATTTCTCATAATGGAGGAAAAGGATTTCGGAAAATGCCTCGAAATGACAAAGGAATTTCTTCCCTATGTCGACAACTGGGCAACCTGCGACCAGCTGTCACCAAAGGTATTTTATAAAAACAGCCATTTGCTTTTACCCATGGCAGAAAAATGGCTTCAATCGAAAAATACCTATGAGGTACGGTTTGGCATATCCGTATATATGCGGTATTTCCTTGATGAGGATTTTAAAATCGAATATGCAGAAAAGGTTGCAGAAATACAGACAGATGAATATTACATCAATATGATGATTTCGTGGTATTTCGCAACGGCTTTATATAAGCAATGGGATTTAACACTTCCCTTTTTAACCGAAAATAAGCTTTCCAAATGGGTACACAACAAAGCCATACAAAAGGCAAAGGAAAGCAGACGCATAACAAAAGAGCAAAAGGAGTTGCTTAATTCAATAATCCGAAGGAGGGATTAGTTATGTCAAAAGCAATAATTAAAAAAATAATTTCAACTGTTATATTAATAATATGTCTTGTGGCTGTGGCTTGGGTAACCTTCCTTATTTCAAAGCCCGATTCAAACGAAATGATAACCTATGACGGCGTCCGCCACATAGCCATGCCGTTGATTATGTCCTGCCTTTTCCTATTTCTTTTTGTAAGAGCCCAAACAGCTCACAACAAGGATTTAAGACAACGCTTTAATTTACCCTTAACAAGAAAAAACCTAATTAAATCGGTTTTCACATCAATCGATTATTGGTTGGATTGTATGGGATTTGCAATCGCTGCTTTTACATTGAAATTCCCTGATTTTTACGAAATATTGAGCAACGGGAACGGCATTACCGGAAGATTAAAGGCTTTGGCAATAACCCTGCCCGTTTTTATGGTTCTCGACCTTTTGGCTAGATATATCGGCATGGGCGCATGGTTTAAGAAGGCAGGCGACCCCTATATTCAGTCACCTTCATTGGGCAAAGACTCTATGGCAGGAAATTCCTCCAAGCTTGTTCCCACATCAGGTGCATTTTCGGCAATGCGATTCTTGTCAAGAACCTATTCGGTCAATTCCTCTTTTGCACCTGAATTGGAAAATCAGGAAATCAAGGATGACGAATCGGCTTTCAACTCGAAAGCAAAAATCAAGTCATTTGTTTGGGTGTTTATTCTTATTGCTTTGGCGATAATATTCAGCAAATTCCTTTACAGCGCAATTTCCCTTGTAGCTTGGATGCTTATTAAATTTGCCCTTAAATGGCAGACATGGGCAATTATCGGCGGCTTGGTCGGATTGATTTTAGCTATACGAATAGGAAAAGCATTAGTCAGCCGACACAAGCTTATAAAGGCATTAAAGAAAACCTGCTCGGCAAAAAAATGCAGAATTTCTAAGATTAATAACCCTTATAAATCTCTGTTTTCTGCCTACAACGGCGAGAATTTCTCGGTAACCATAAACGGAAAAACCTATTCCTGCAAATTCATTTCCTCCTTAAAGCCCTCACGTCCCTTGATTCTAAGGAAGGACGGCATGGCTATGTTTGTTCATGGAATAACCTTTGCAGGGGTTAATTGGTTCCAATCCACTAAAAAATTCAGATTTGATTATCAATCCAATAATCCCCAAATTCTGATAATCAATCCTTCCATAAAATTCACCTATTGTGCAGAAAACGGCGGTTTATCGGAAATTGATAACGGCGATAAAATCGGCAACTATTTGATTTACACAGGCAACAGCCTTATAAACGCCATTGAGCGCGATTGTATAAATCGAAAATAACACTATTCAGGGGGATGATATTATGAGAATCATCAAAAAGCTGGGCATGGGCGCATTCTATTTCTTTGTGGGATATATGGTCAACTATTTTGCAACAATGTTCGGACTTGGCAACCGCAACGGCGGAAACGGTTATGCTCCGATTCCTATTATTTTAATGGGTGCCGCAATATGCTGGATTTCCTATTATCTCCGTGTAGGCAAGCTTAAAAAAGAGCATAAGGGAGATGAATCGGAAGAAAAGCGCATTTTCAACAGCGATTTGAAAAGCAAAATCAAGTATGTTATTAACACATGGGATTTTAAAATCGAATCGGTCATCCATTTCTTTGTAGCGATTATTGCTATCATGATTCCCTTAATTCCCTTTGCAAGCTATTACGGCTTCTGGGCTGTTTTTGCCACCCCGAGAAACATCATTATTATTGTACTTTGGATAATTATAGTGCCCATTTACATGGCGTTTGTTAATGCCACCTCTTGGATATTGGCATACAATAAGTGCTATAAAAAGAAAGAATGGTAAATATGCTGACATTAGAAGAAGCAAGGCTTTTACAAAAGAAAAACCAGATTAAGGTTATAACAAATTTCCTTATCTTTACCGCATTAATCGCATTAGGCACATTTCTATTGTTCAAATTCACCGATATACTTACAAGAAATTCGGTTTATTATCTTGTTCCTATTGCTTTATTGATTTTTACAATCTACAAAACAAGATTATCGGAATTGTTAACCAAAAAGGAATTTATCGGAGTTGTTATCAAAAACGAGATATTCCCTGCCGATGAAAAAAAGGTTAAGCGCGGAGGATTTGATGCACTACAAGACAAGCACCTTGTAGCAGAAATAATCGTAAAAAGCGACGAGGGCAAAACAATGCTTCGAACCTTTTACAACGGCCCTATTACAACCAACCTTGTGGAAGGCGACAGAGTTGCAATTTTGCGGTTTATCAAAGTCGGAGGCCAAGCGGT
>JAZSFY010000233.1:0-2073 GCA_045532415.1 Eubacteriales bacterium
CAACCGTGTTTTTGGTTGCCAAGGTAACCAAGGAAAATGCGCTTCTGGTCCAACCGATAAGTCGGTTCATATCGTCGTAAGCGTTACCCTCTGTGAAATAATAGGTTGTCTTATCGTCGGTTTTATCAATCTGCATACCGGTTGCACACATTACGACAAACATATAGGTTTTTCCGTCCTTTTGGCTCGCCGCAATAAGACAGTAATTGCCCTTTGTATCCAATTGTCCCGCAATAATGCTTATGGCATCCTTATTTACATAGGTATTTATTTTGTTTCCGTTTTTAAGAAAGCTTTCGTTACGAATGGCAGTACGGCCCTTATAGAGAAAATATTCAACGTCGCTTAATGTGACCAATTCGTTATATCCGTAAAAAGCGGAAGCAATTTTGGCAATTTCTCTGGGAGTTGAATATTGTTCGGGAGAAGAAATACCTGTAGCGTTAACAAAATGGGTGCTTGTCAAGCCTAAATCCAAACATTTTTGATTCATTCTGTCAACAAAGGAGGTCATGTCTCCGCCTAAATAAAATTCTCCGAAATAACAAGCCAATGCCGATGCCGCATCGTTTGCACTGGCAACCAAAACCGAAGACAAAAGATTTTCAACGTCGCAGGTATCTCCTGCTTCAAAGCCCATCATCGGTACTCTTACGTCGTAAACGTTACCCGAATTTGCAATCGCCGCCGCAGTAACCGTTACGGTAACGTCTTTGCTGGTTTTACCGTGCTCCGCCAACAAATCGCAAACCACCATACAGGTCATAAGCTTTGTAGCCACCGCAGGCTCAACTCTTTCGTCCAAACGGTTGGCATAGAGAATTTGATCGTCATCAACGCTATACGCAACCAACGCATTTCCCGAAGATATTTCGGGAGTTTTGGGAATTTCCTCCGAGGTTTCCTCAGCCGAAGCAAAGCAACCCAAAACGGCAGTTATACTTATTAACACAGCAATTAAAAAAGCTAATTGCCTTTTTATTTTCATAAATCATACTCCTTATCGAAATAATTCAAAGCAGTTTCTTTATCCTTTTGAATTTGACGTTTCAATTCATCCAAAGAAGAAAACCTTTTTTCAGGTCTTATAAACCTTTTGAAACAGATTTCAGCGTTAACACCGTAACAATCGCCCTCGTATCCGAAAAGATAGGTTTCGCAAAGAGGAGCACAGTTATCGCAAACCGTAGGCTTCACACCGAAATTTGCCACACCCGAATAGATTTTACCGTCAAAAGCAATCTTCACGACATAAACCCCAAAGGGGATTTGAACCAATTGGTTGGGATATAATTGATTTGCAGTGGGAAAACCGAGAGTTCTTCCCAATTTTGCACCGTGTATAATTTCGCCTTTAAAGGAAAAATCACGTCCCAGCAATCGGTTTGCTTTTTCTATATCGCCTTCTGTTAACAGATTTCTTATTAACGTAGAGCTGACAGGCTTGTTTTCGTATATATAAGCGTCGGGAGTTATAACGTTGACACCCTTTTGGGAAAGCAACCCCTTAATCAAAGCGCAATCGCCCTTTCGGTCTTTGCCGAAACGGAAATCGTATCCGCAAAGAATACTTTGAGCGCCCATACCCTCAAAAAGAAAATCCTTTGCAAAGCTTTCCGCTTCAATGTTTTTTAAAGCAGAAAAGGGAGCGGTGGCAACGATATCAACACCGCAATTCTTTAAAAGCTCATATTTCTTTTCGGACAAAGCAATCAGCTTTGAATTTTTAGGGTTATCGTCGGTATTGAAGGTAAAAACCGCCGCAGGCAATTTTTTGCTTTCGGCTTCCTTTACCAATGCATCTAACATAGACTTATGCCCTAAATGGACACCGTCAAAGCTGCCTACCGCAACGACACAGCCCTTATTCAAATTAATATTTTCGGTTAAATATATGAAATCTGTCGACGAAAAAATTTTATTATCCATAACATTATTATAATACCCCAATTATTTCTCTTTGTCAACTTAATAAAGGTATATTTTTCTTCACCGTGTCCATAATAACAAAAAAAGAGGACGGTGTTTGAATTGAGCGAAAACAAAAGAAGAATCGATTCGGTCATCCTTGCA
>JAZSFY010000344.1:0-5380 GCA_045532415.1 Eubacteriales bacterium
TGTTTACTTCAGCGTTCCCGCCGAGGGACACGGTTGGACAGCAACAGTAAACGGAAACGAAGCTCAGGTTCTCAACGTTACCTACGGATTTGTAGCAGTTGAGGTTCCTGCAGGCACAAGCGAAATCGTATTTGATTACGATACTCCCGGTATGTTTGTTCCTACCACTATTACAATTAGCGAAAAGGACTTTAACATCCCCGGCGGTGCATGGATTTCCTTGGGCGCGTTTATTGTATTCGTTGTTTATATGCTTTATTTCAAGCTGTTGAAGAAGCAAAAGGCAGAAACAAAGTTCTTCAGCTTTGAATATTATGACGATATGGCTGCTTATGATGAATTTAAAGAAATTTCATCTGAAGCCATAAGCGAAGAAGCCGAGGAAACCGATTCTCAGCCCTTGGCGGATTCCGATGAGTCTAAGGAAGAAGCTTTAACAGAAGAAGTCAAAGAGGTCGAAAATGACACCGAAGCTTCCCCATCTGTCGAAAGCGATTCTACCGATGACAACAACCAAGATGAAAGCGCAAAAGAAGCCTAAAACAATTTAATTTAACTTAAAAATGCCGTTCGCAATATCGCGAACGGCATTTTCATTATAGCCGAATTGAGTTCGATTCTTTTCAGCTATATCTTACTTACATCCCTTGTCGCAACGGTTTTGGTTGTTATTGCTTTGACAGCCGTTGTTGCTGTTGCAATTACTTCCATTTTGCTCGGCATAAGGGTAAAATTCATTTATGGGGAACTGCATTTTACCGAAGATAGAGCAGGGGTCATCATTAGTGCTGGGCTTGCTGTCCTTTTCGGGCAAGCAGAACTGACAAGCAGGAAGCATAAGCTGAACCTTACGTTCCATACGGATAACCGAGAATACACCGATAGTTACATAAACATTATTCATGCCAACGCCGTCAACAAAGCATCCGTCAAAGCGAGAACGAATGGAATCGGGAATAGCATCGATGCACATACAGCAATTGCCGAAATGACGTGTGCGCTCAACAAGCTTGCTGTCAAGACAGATAGGCGAAGCTACCTCTACAACAACAGTAGGAAGTGTAGGCTCGCAATCACAGCGAAGGTCATGCTCGTCGAAGCAGAAGCTGTTCTTTTCGGGATCGGATGTGAATACCGAAACGTTCTTTTCACTGCCGTAAAGAATAATCTTTTTATCAAAGGCACTCAAGCCCTTTACTTCCTGTACTCTGCCGCCGCAGATGCATGCTTCCAAGGTAACACAGAAATAATATCTTATTGTTACCTGATAAAATCCCTTGTTAAAGGGAACAGGCTCAATATTGATATTTGTGTTGATAACCTCAACGCATTTGCATCTTACGGCACTTGCCTTGTCGATGATTTCCTGAGCCATGTCACAAAGATGAACTCTTACATCTTCAAGGCAATCTTTATCTCTGGCAGAGTCGAAAACCTTGTCAACGCTGATACAGCAAAGCTGATCGGGTTTTCCGCAAAATCCGCCGAAGGGATTGTTTCTTTCAACCATTAATATTCCTCCTAAAAGGTTTTGATAATACCATATATTGTATAATATTATCAATACTAGTCTATGCAGCAGCTTTTAAAAGGTGATTTTTTGTACAAAAGAACCATTTACAAAACAAAATTATAATGATATTATTAGTGTCGAGGTGATACGTAATAGAACGCAGAAAATCTCTAACATTAACAATTCTTGCATTTGGCTTGGTTTTCATGGTGGCATTTACCTTCCTTGCATTCCAAGTTCTCAAATGGCAAAGCTCTGATATATCTGTTAGCATCGTCAGCGAAACCGACGATGGCAATAGCGAGGTTACTATCTCGGTTCTCAACACAGCAGGCTCCACACTTCTTTTCTATGAAAACAATGATATAACAGGAAAGATAGAATATTTAGGAGAAAACGGTTGGGAAGAATTTTGCGATGTAAGCTACACATTAGGTAACATCGGTGCCGTTTCTTCTCAGTACGGCGGCACATTTGCAGAATTAGAGCCCGGTGAGAATTGGACGGTTTCTGTGCCTGAGGATAAAATTTCTCTCATGAAAAACGGCACATACCGCATCAAAATGACCTATATTACCGAAAAGCAATATAACCAATACCTTGACAAAGCCTTTGAAAACAGAAATCAATCTGAAGAAAAGGAACCTCAGGAATCCTTTGAGGTGTCTGAAGGTATTATTAACAATTCTCCTATGAAGCCTGTTGCAGGTATTGACAAGGAATTTAGCGAATCGGTTTCTATGGAAGAAGAATTTTTGGCTTCCAATGAATGTGAGGTTTTCGTTAAAACCTTCGAATATACCGCACCCGAGGATTTCGTTGGCGAGGTTAGTATCAATGACGATGATATCGTCAGCGGAAGCAAGGATAACGCAAAGGTTAGAATTGTTAAATAAAATTCAATTACAAAAGCCCCGATTTAACGAAATTGGGGCTTTTACTTTGGAGAAATATCCATGAATATTAACAATAACGCCCAAGAGGCTCTAAAATCCCTTTTAAACGATGGTAACGATTGCCACGTGAAGTTGTTTGACGTCGTAGATTCTACCAATACAGCGGCAAAGAACGCTGTTTTGGAGGGCTTGGCCAAAAATGCTTTGTTTATTGCCAATAAGCAAACCGCCGGACGCGGACGTCAAGGCAAAAGCTTTTATTCCCCTGCAGAAAGCGGATTGTACTTTTCGGTTGTGCTTCACCCTAACATTTCCCTTTCGGATGCAACGGGTATTACAGCGGCAGCAGCTGTGGCAGTTGTGGAAGCCTTGAAGGAAGTAACAAAAAAAGACCCTAAGATAAAATGGGTCAATGACATTTTTATTGATACTAAAAAGGTTTGCGGTATTCTTACCGAGGCTGTTTCTGATTTTGAAAAGGGCGAAATTAAAGGAATTGTGGTTGGCATAGGAATTAACCTTACAACCAGCGATTTTCCCCAAGAGCTTAAGGATATTGCAGGCTCTGTGGAGGCTGATACCGATAAATATGCCTTAGCCGCAAAAATCTATAACCGCCTGAAATATTTCTGCGATAAACTTCCCTGCCGTGATTTTATGGAAGATTATCGGAAATATTCCTTGGTTTTAGGCAAGCAAATCCACTTTAACCGCAACGGAATAGATTATAACGCTATTGCTGAAAACATTTTAGACGACGGCGGATTGGTGGTTTTAACCGAAAATGGCGAAAGAATAATTTTAAACAGCGGCGAAATAAGCATTAAAATCGGCTAATTCTTATAAATCTTGCGAATTAGAACCACAGACAATTTGATTATATCTCCAAGAACATAGGGTACAACACAAATCATCACAGCAGACCAAAAGGATATGGCGCTCCCTTTTGCCGAACACCACAATAAATATCCTGCTGTTCCGCATATATAGTAAAAAAGCATACCGCCCAAAAGCGAAAACAGGCTTACTATAAATTTCTTCCCAAAAAGCTTTTCAGTAAGCCAATATAATCCGCCTGCACCAAGGAAACCGAAAAGATATCCTCCCGTTGGGCCCAAAAGCGTTCCGATTCCAACACCGAAATTGGAAAATACGGGGACACCGCAAATACCTAATGCGATATATACCAATATGGACAAAGTGCCCCTTTTTCCTCCAAGGTTATAAAGCACAAAAAACACGCCCAGAGATTGCAATGTAAAAGGAATTGTGGCAGGAATTGTTATAAGCGAGCATATAACGATAATGACCGCACCCATGGATATAAGAGTCATATCTCTGATTTTCTTGTTTTTTGTCACGGTCATCACCTCCAATTCCATATAATTTTATCATTACACCATAAAAAAGTCAACCGAGTTTAATTCGGTTGACTTTTTCTCATTATTAATATTTTTCGCAATACAGCGAAACGCCCAACGCCAGACATCCGCCTATATATCCCTTTGCCTCAGCATAACAGCAAATCTCGATTCCCTTCTTCATCAAGAGATTTGGAATTATGCAATTATTGTGAGGAATATCTCCGAGATAGGCTCCGTTTTGACGAAATACCGAAAGCACGGGATTGATTGCCTTGGAGCTTTCGGGAGGCTTTAAAAGTAATATTTCGCCGATTTGCAACGAAATATACATTTCATCGGGAGAATCAATGGTACTGCTTCCGATAAGCTGACAAACACATATAACACCGCCCTTGTGCGGAGATTCCTTATTAAAAACCTCGCAAACCCAATCGGGACGGTCTATTATACTTTTGATTGATACAGGATAATTTTTGCTCATTCTGCTTTTATTTCTCGGTTTAAGGCAAAGGAATACAGCAAGGATTCCGATACCTTATTTCCCGTCATCCTTTCAACAGCCTTTTTGTAAACAGAAAGCTGGAATCTATGACGGTCAACCAATTCATCAAGAGTTTTAACCCTATCGGTCTTATAATCCACTATTGTGAAGGTTCCGTCGGAATTTTGGAAGAAGCAGTCTATTACGCCCTGTACCAATATAGGCTCGTCGTTTTCCGAAAGTATATCTCGCACAGAGAAACGCTTCTCACGATATACTTTTGGTGATTTTTTTATTCTGCTATATACATCACTTTGGAAGAATTTTTGCAAAGCAGAAAAATCAAGCATTTCGTATTGAGCATCTGTAATCATTCTGTTAGACAGCAGGCGCTTGGCCTCTGATTCCACAGATATTTCGGCTGATTCAAAATCGGCAAACTGCATAAACAAATGGTTTGCAGTACCTATTTCGGCAAAATCATTCTTTTGGATTTGAGCAAAATCGGGCTTTAGGGACACTCTTGATTTAGGAACCGAAAGGTGGGTTCGATTATATTCATCGTCCTCGAGAAGTCCTTCTCTAAGCTCGGAAACAGAAATTTTCGCCGCCGTATTTATTGATTTTGAATAGGGATACTTGAAATTAATTATATCAAGCATTTCCTTGGTAGGTTTAACAGTTCTCGATTTTAAAGGAGAAATATATCCCGATTTTTCAGAGGAAGCTTCTATTGTTCTCTGAACAAAAAAGCTCTTTTGTCCCAACTGATTTACATATAAAATCAAATCAAGCCAGCTTTTTGCCGAAAGCTTTGAAAATTCCTTTTCCTGCCATCCGATTTCGGCAGAGCCTGTTATATAAAGCCTTTCCTTTGCACGGGTAAGGGCAACATAAAGCTTTCGCAATTCTTCACCAAAAATCGCTTCTCTTTCCCTATCTGCCGCAATAATATTCGACAAGGGGTTATAATTGGTCAATCTTCCTCTATCCCGCAAACGGAAATATATTCCCTTTCCGCGAAGAAGTGTTATATCCGAGGAGGATTTCATTCCCATAAATTTCTTTTCGGTACCTGCAAGGAAGCAGATTTTAAATTCCAATCCCTTTGATTTATGGACGGTTA
>JAZSFY010000115.1:0-1828 GCA_045532415.1 Eubacteriales bacterium
GTTGAAATGAACATGGGTCAGATGGTTAACGACATTAAGCTTGCAATCGTATGCAAGAAACCGGTATATCACTACGGAAGAACGGGCGGTATGATTCCCTCTCCCGAAGACATACTCCAAAAAATCGAAGAATATGCGGGAGGAAACGTATAATGGTAGTTTTTGATAAACCCCACGCTTTAACAGATGCACCCTTTCATTATTGCCCCGGCTGTACCCACGGTATAATTCACCGCTTGGTTGCAGAGGCTATTGACGAATTGGGCTTGGAGGACACAACAGTTGGTATCGCTCCTGTTGGATGCTCTGTGTTCGCTTATAACTATTTTAACTGCGATATGATCGAGGCACCTCACGGCAGAGCACCTGCTGTTGCAACAGGTGTTAAGAGAGCCAACCCCAACCTTACCGTTTTCACCTATCAGGGCGACGGTGACTTGGCGGCAATCGGTACAGCAGAAACAGTTCACGTTGGCGCAAGAGGCGAAAATATTACAATTATTTTCGTTAACAACGCAATTTACGGTATGACCGGCGGTCAGATGGCGCCTACAACACTTCTCGGTCAGGTTTCCACAACCTCTCCTTACGGAAGAATCAAGGAAATTCAGGGTAACCCTATCCGCGTTTGCGAAATGGTAAGCACACTTGACGGCGTTGCTTATGCAGAACGTGTTTCGGTTGACTGTGTTAAGAACGTTCTTAATGCAAAGAAGGCTATTAAGAAGGGCTTTGAAATGCAGATGAACAAGAAGGGACTTTCTATAATCGAGGTTCTTTCTACCTGTCCTACAAACTGGGGACTTTCTCCCGAAAAATCTCTCGAATGGTTGAGAGAAAACATGATGGCACATTACCCTCTCGGTGTTTATAAGGATGTTACAAAGGAGGAAACAAAATGAGTGCAATTCTTCTTGCAGGCTTCGGCGGACAGGGTATCCTTTTCGCAGGTAAGCAGCTTGTTCTCGCAGGCATGAAAAATGACAAGCAGGTTTCATGGCTTCCCTCCTACGGCCCCGAAATGCGCGGCGGTACCTGTAACTGCTCGGTTAACATTGATGACGAGCCTATCGGTTCTCCTCTTGTTACATCTCCCGACATTCTTATTGCAATGAACAAGCCCTCTCTCCTTAAATTCGAGGGTAAGGCAGCGGCAGGTGGCAGCATCTTTATCGACAGCTCTCTTATCGATGTTGAAACATCCCGTTCCGACGTTAATGCATATTACATCCCTGCTACACAAATGGCAAACGATGCAGGCATTTCCAAGCTTGCAAACGTTATTATGCTTGGCTATGTAATTAAGAAAACCGGTCTTTACGATATGGATTACTTTATGGAATGCATCAAGGCTTCTGCCCCCAAGGCAAAGCCCGAATTGGGCGAATTGAACGCCAAAGCACTCCAGATGGGATATGATTTCGAAGGCTGACGCCTTTGATTGAACTGTAGTATTGTTGCTTTGATTTGAAAAAGGTAACCTTATACGTAATGTAGGGGAGGGGCTTGCTCCTCCCGAAATATAACAATTTGAATAAAGCAACACAAACCCGTAAAATGTTACTTTATATTACGCCAAACAAATGCGGGCGGACATAAAGCCCGCCCCTACGATGTTAATCGTTTCTTCGATTTGAATTAGGTAACCTTATACGTAATGTAGGGGAGGGGCTTGCTCCTCCCGAAAACAGAATGTTACGCGAAACAAATGCGGGCGGACATAAAGCCCGCCCCTACGGTGTTAATCGTTTCTTCGATTTGAATTAGGTAACCTTATACGTAATGTAGGGGAGGGGCTTTATGGGGTCCCCGAAAATCCAAGATTAAG
>JAZSFY010000023.1:0-14235 GCA_045532415.1 Eubacteriales bacterium
TGATGTAGAATGGAGTGTAAAGAGAACAGGTATATATACCCGAATCCAAGTTTCGAACCTCCAAATCAAAGGAAGCAACCTTTCGCCATTGACCGTTAATCTTTGCTTCAAGCCAAGGCTCAAAGGGAATATAAACTCCCAAATCGTTATCAACCCCAAATGTCAATTCAGCTTCAACGATGGTGATTTTTTCATCAAAGGGTTCAAATGTAATATAAACGGTGTTATCATTCTTATTCGCAGCCTTAAAAAAGCAAAGCTTACTGTGATCAAGTCCATTGGAAACAATGCCGTCTGTAATAGAAGACGCCGAACCATATACATCGTTGACAACTGCGCCCTCGAAAGTAACGTCAAGAGCATATGCAACATTGCCTAAATTAGCCGACGCTGTAACAGTAAATACGGGAACTGCCAATATAAAGGAAAGGAGAACTGCAAGTGCTTTTTTCATATTATACCTCCATAATTCAGTTTGAAGTGTCTTATAAAACACTTCACTCTAATAACAACATACCACCTTTATAATGATATGTCAATAGGACGGGAGTAAAATGTTTTTTTATCGGTTTGACAAAAAACTACACCGCCTAATGGGCTTGCACCATAATGTTAAATTCCTAAAAGCGTGTCTTTTAAAATCATGCTTAAAAAATATCGCAATTTAACTTAAAATCAATAATTTTTAATTAATAATTGATTTTTAGGGCTGTATATGATAAAATTAATGTGATTATAATAACAAAAGAAGGAGTGAAGGAATTGACGGCGTTAAAAATCATCGGCATAATTCTTTCGTCAATCCTGCTTTTGCTGATTCTTATATTGCTTTTAAGGGTCAGATTTATAATCAAATTCAAAAAGGGCGATAGCGTAAAATTCGCAATAGGCTTTTTGTGCTTCACCTTTGGGGGCAAAGAAAAAAAGCCTGCGGAAGAACAAAAGGAAGCCCCTAAAAAAGAAAAAAAGCCAAGCAAATTGGCAGAAAAGCTTAAAAAAAGGCTTGGGCTTGACATTGACCTAAAGGAGGACGCCCAAAACGGCGAAATCTCCAACACGGTCAACAAGGTCATCACACTGCTCACCCTTCTTTCAAGCCAATTAAAATGGCTTGTGAAAAAGCTTCGTATCGATTTATTAAGAATTTTAATAGTCTGCGGCGGAGGCGATGCCGCCGACACGGCAATGGATTACGGCGCGGTTTGCGCTGTGGTCTACCCATTTTTCGGATATGTTACCGAGAATCTCAACCTTAAGAAAAACGCCGAGGAATTAAACATCGGATGTGATTTTGAGGGAGAATCTCATTTTGAATTTGATTTAACCGTTTCTGTCAGAATTTTTTATCTTGTAAAAGCGGCATTAAGCGGTCTTTTGGATATGGCAGAAAACGCCCGAATTATTGAGGAGGCAACCAATGAACAGCAATGATAAAATAACCAAGCCCACAGCGGCATCTAATTTAATGCAGTTAATGAGCTTTACCGCCGACAAGGCTATGGAGCTTTCTGACGCCAACAATGTTTTAGGCGACAGAATCGAAATCGACGGCATTACAATAATCCCTGTTTCCAAGGTTTCTGCAGGCTTTGCAGGAGGCGGTGCCAACATGGTCAACCACACTGTAAAAAAGCAAAACACTCCTTCGGGCTCAGGCGCAAAGGTAACCGTTACTCCCCTTTCATACCTTGTTATTGCCGACGGTCAGGTTAATGTTATAAACATTAATGCCCCCCAAGGGGGCTAGGGCTACCTTTTGGCTATAATTATCGAGGCTGTCAAGACCTTGAAAAAGGACAAAAAGGAAAAAATCGAGGAAAAAGAGGAAGTAACCATTCAGGAAACCGAGATTACCCAATGATAATTCTTAAAAGATATATTGAGGATTTTTCCCCAGCCGAATATGATTTTGCCTTTTCGCTTATGACCGAGGAACGGCAAAAGTCTGTTTTAAAAAGAAAGCACGAGCTTCCGAGAAAGCAGACTGTTTTAGGAGAATATCTGTGCAAAAAGGGTATTTCGGATTTTCTCGGCATTGATATTAACAGCATCCATTTAAAAAGAACTGCCGAGGGCAAGCCCTTCGCAGAGGATTTGGATGTTCATTTCAGCATAAGCCATTCCGAAAATCTCGCTGTCTGCGCCGTTTCCAATAACCCAATCGGCATAGATTGCGAATACATAAGGGACATAAATCTACGGCTGACAAAAATCGCCTGCACCGATTCCGACAAGGAATTTATCTTCGGCACAGACAATGCTTACGAACAAAAGAACCGTTTCTTTATTGTTTGGACAGCCAAGGAAGCCTATTTTAAATTCCTCGGCACGGGGATAACCAACCTGAAGTCTGTTTCCTATTCCGACATTAAGGATAATTGCCAAACCCAAACCGAAAACGGATATATGATAACTGTATACAAAAAGGAGAGAAGTTGAATCTTCTCTCCTTTGTTTTTATTAATAAACCAAGTCTGCCAAGGCTTTGCCGTTATGGATAACATAATCAGCCGAGCAATAGCCGCTAACCTTAGCACCTCTAGAATTTGTATATTCCACCTGATACCATCCGTCAACAGCCTCGCCTACAATCATAACCTTGTCACCGCCGTAAAGGTAATCCACAATCGAGCCTGATGTTGAAGGGGACGAACGGACATTAAGCCATTCCTCAACATCAACTATTCCCTCGTAAAGGAAGGTATAATAGCTCTTGTTCTGTAAAATACCCGAATCGGCATAGCCTGTAATCTGAGCTCCGCTTGTAGAAACACCGCTGACCTTATACCACAAAAAGCCCTCTGCCGAAACAGCATATCCGATTATCTTAATCTGAGTACCCTGAGCGATTTTGCCGACAACACTTCCCTTTTGAGAAGCTGTCTTTCTAACAGTAGACGCGCTGACCAAAACCTTGCCGTAATAGCTTTGTGTGCCATGGGAATTGTCGGTTGCAATTTTGGAGGCAATGTTCATGCTTTCTGCCGAGCAATAGCCGGCAACAGTCTTGCCCATAGCATCCACATATTCTACGCTATACCAGCCGTTCACAGCCTCGCCAATGGCAGTAATCATATCGTTATTGTAAAGCTGACCTACAACAGAAGCAGAATTGCTTGCAGAAGCGCGAATATCCACAAAGCCGTCTGCATCAATAAGACCGTTATAAAGGAACACATAATATCTCTTGTTCTGCGCCATACCCGAATCGGCATAGCCTACAAGAGTTTTGCCGTCGGCGGTTTTACCTCTAACCTTATACCATGTAAAGCCCTCAGCCGAAACAGCCTCGCCGATAATGACGATTTCGGTTCCCTTTGTAAGCTTACCAAGGATTTTTCCCTTTTGAGATGCCGTTTCTCTTATGGTAGATGCGCTAACCAAAATTCTGCCGTAATCTCCGTCCTCCTCTTGAGGAACATCGGGAACATTGGGTTCTTCGGTTTCTGCCGTAATGCGGTTCTTTAAACCTATATAATCTGCCGAGCAATAGCCGTTAACCTTTACTCCGCTTGCATTTGTATATTCAACATTATACCAGCCGTTAACCGATTCACCGATAACCGTTACCGCATCATTATTATAAAGCTGACCGATAACCTTTCCGCTTGTGCTTGCAGTATCACGGACATTAACGACGCTGTCTACCTCTGCAACACCCTCATAAAGGAATACATAATATCTCTTTCCCTGAGAGGTACCCGAATCGGCATAGCCCTCAATAGTCTTGCCGTCGGCAGTTACACCGCTAACCTTATACCACAAGAATCCCTCGGCGGAAACAGCATAACCGATTATCTCGATTTTGTTTCCCTTGGGAATCCTTCCCACAATTGTGCCCTTTTGAGAAGGAGTCTTTCTCACGGTAGAAGCGTTTGCCAAAACTCTGCCGTAATAGCCTTCGGAATCCACAGAGCCGTCGGAAGAAGGTCTGCCCGTAAGGCTTAGATAATCTGCCGAGCAATAGCCCACAATGGTTTTGCCGTTGGAATTTGTATATTCAATATTATACCAGCCGTTCAGAGCTTCGCCCAACACGGTTACGGTATCGTTATTATAAAGCTGACCTAAAACGGTGGCACTTGTGCTTGCAGAAGCACGAACGTTAACCGCGCTGTCAACCTTTACAACACCGTTATAAAGGAACACATAAAACCTTTTGTTTTGATATGCGCCCGAATCGGCATATCCCTCAATCGCCTTGCCGTCGGATGTTACTCCGCTGACCTTATACCACAAGAACCCTTCAGCAGAAACAGCATATCCGATTATATTAATCTGTGTGCCTTTAGAAATTTTTCCGAGAACCTTTCCCTTTTGAGAGGGTGTTTCTCTTACGGTAGATGCGCTTGCCAAGATTTTGCCGTAAAATCCTTGGGCGGTCTTAATACTTTCTGCCTCAAGCTTGCCCGTAAGGCTCATATATTCCGACGAGCAATATCCAACAACGGTTTTACCGTTGGAATCTACATATTCAACATTATACCAGCCGTTAACAGCCTCGCCAACAGCAGTTACAATATCATTATTATAAAGCTGACCTACAATAGACGAGCTCGAGCTTGCAGAAGCGCGGACATTAAGATATGCGCTGACGCTTATAAGTCCCTTATAAAGGAACACATAATAGCTCTTGCTTTGGGATGCGCCCGAATCGGCATATCCCTCGACAATTTTGCCGTCGGAGGTTTTGCCCTTGACCTTATACCATGTAAAGCCCTCGGCAACAATAGGATTGCCGATAATTGTTATCCGGCTTCCCTTGAGAATTTTTCCGAGAATACTTCCACTTTGGGATGCTTTATTTCTGACAGTAGATGCGTTCGCCAAAACTCTGCCGTAGAAAGCATCGGTATCGCTTGTTGTATCGTTAATACCGTTTAATGCGGCAAAGCCGTGAATTGCATATCCCTTTGTACAGTTACCTACAATATGGCTCCATTGAGTTCCCTTTGTACCGATAACCGCAATCTTCTCCCCTGATGCAATATCGCCATATTTTGCCGAAGAGAAATCGGCATCAGCATAAACCGAAACAGAGGAAGAAAGAGTTTTATAATAAACAGTAAAGCTATCGGGAATAACACGGACATAAGCTGCGTTCATATATCCCGTTACAGTGCTTCCGCTTGAATTAACATAAGAAACATTATACCAAAAGCCTTCTGCCTCGCCATTTATCGTAACCGAGCCGAACATGGGGATTTCCCCTCTCCAGCTTCCTGTATAGCCTGCACTTGAGCGCACAGACACAGGGCCGTCGGAAACAAGCCCCTTATAGGTTCTTGTATTGTTCGCCACGGTAACGGTTATTTCTTTTTTTGCACCGCCCGAATTTGAAGCAGTAATAACCGCAGTGCCCAACGCCTTTGCAGTTACAACACCGTTTTCGTCAACTGTTGCAACGCTTGTATTATCGCTTGCCCATTTAATAGCAGTATCAACCGCATCGCAGGGATAAGCCGCTGCGGCAATCTTATATTTATCGCCCTTTTTAACTGTTACATAATCCTTGGCAACAGTTATGCCCGCAACCTTGCGGATATTCATAAAAATGTTATTAGCCTTTACATATCCGCTTACAATCTTACCCTTGGAATTACACCCCTTTACCCAATAATAAAGGTTACCCAAGGAATCGGAATAGGTCTTGCCGTCGGTGACCTTAAGCGAGGTGCCCGAGGAGATATATCCGTTATTGGCAGAATTAGAATCGGGCGCGGTGTAAACATAAACGTCGCTTTTCATAACTGTGCCGTTACAGTCAACCGAAACTATACAGCAAGCCTCTCTGCCGTTGGCAAGAGTAGCCGAAATAAGAGTCATGCCGTGAGCCTTAGCTGTTACAACACCCTTCTGGTCAACTGTTGCGACGCTTGTATTATCGCTTGACCACTTAAGAGAAGAAGGAGTTTTATTAGCAGGATAGGTTTGAACCGAAACCTGATATGTATCTCCGATATCAAGGAACACAGAATCCTCATTTGACGTTATAGCAACAATGCCGTCGGAATCGGCAGAAATATTATCAAATGAAGTTAAGCCGTAATCCTCAATGATATTACATCCGATATCTACATAACCGGGGTCTGTACAATAGCCCCCTGCAACCATTTTTTCATAAACGGTTCTATAATCAGTTTCACCGGGAACGCCTCGGTATTGCGCCAAAACCGCGCTATGGTTATTAACGCTTTCAAGCCAGGTTGCATAACCTCTCCAAGCGGCAATATCGTTATATCTGGATTGACCTACCGAAACAGTAAATTCCTCATAATTGGCATAAATCATAGAGGTGCCTTGGTCATAAACCTTGCCCTTCCAATTGCTGAACGCCTTTATACCAAAAAGGTTTTTGCCCCCTGCCGCAAGAGCAGACGAGCCCCAGCCGCTTTCGAAAATGGCCTGAGAAAGAGTAACCGATGCGAGAATATCGTTCTCGTAATAGTCAGCCCTTGACAACGAGCCGATAGTACGCAAAAAATATTCCTGACTTTTTGTCAAGCCCGAATAATCAACAGCGCCTGCCTCCATGGGAACCGCCAAAACAGAAAACAGCATCACCACAGACACAAACAACGACAAAAGCTTTTTAAATCTCAATTCGATTTCCCCTTCCTATTTTTTTAAAGCGCGATGTTACTAGATTAGTTTCGCTACCACATACCGCGCGAACACCCGATTATATTACTTCATACGCCGTCTAACCGCGCGAACATTTTTTAAAGCGCGATGTTACTAGATTAGTTTCGTCAACACATACCACGCGGACACCTGATTAAGTTACTTCTCCGCGAGAGTTTTAGTTTATTCAAACTATAATAATTCAAATTTCGACTAATCATAGTTATGATAACATATTTTATTTTCTCTGTCAACTTTCTATTTTGGGGGTTGAATTAATTTCCGCCCTGTAAACATCCAAAAAGCAAAAAAGACTGTTGGTCATCCCAACAGCCCTATTTCTATTTAAACTTAATAAAACGCTCGAGAATCAAAACATTCTGCTCGACGGTTACATTTACACCGCCCGAAATACCGCCAAATCCCACAGAAGAAGAATTTTTACCAAGCTCATTGGAAAAAGCACATTTTAATTGCCAGCCTCGTCTGCCGAGATAATTAAGTTTTTCATATATTTCGGAAATATTGACATTACCGTTCTTGTCATCGCAGATATTCAATATCTTATATTCATAATAACCGCCATGACCGTTTTCCTTTAAAAAGTTGTCAATATCCTCCTGCTCCTTGCGCTGGTTTTCTTCCCTGCTCTTGGCATGCTCCTCCCGAAGCAATCTTTCCTTTTCTTCCTGCTTCAAGCGCTCTGCCTTGGCTTTTTCCTTGGCTTTTTTCATTTCCTCGGTTTCAAAGCCTAAATATTCACGACGCTTCTCGACCAATGCCCCGATAGCAGAAGTAATATCGCCTTTAAACCTTTTCTCGGACAACGCCATAATATCTCCGGAAATCCTTGAGAAATCATCAGCATTTCTAACATCATAAAGAGAGCTAAGCTTTTCGGCAATGTCCTCTACACAGCCGTAACAGAGAAATTCACCTTCTCTTATTTCCAATTCACCGTCCAAAAAGCCAATCTTGCTTTTGCAATGAATACACATTTTTGCCATATTATTCACTCAATCCTGCTTTTAACTTTTCGGCTCTATCTGCGCTTATCAAGGCATCAATCATTTCGTCGATTCTGCCGTTAAGGAAGCTTTCAAGAGAATGGATAGTCAAGCCGATTCTATGGTCGGTTATTCTGCCCTGAGGATAATTATAGGTACGGATTCTTTCGCTTCGGTCGCCTGTACCAACCTGAGAACGGCGCTCGCTTGCCACAGCCTGCTCCTTTTGGCTGTTGTAATAGTCAGCAAGACGGGATTTGATTATCTTAATCGCCTTTTCCTTATTCTTAATCTGAGAACGCTCGTCCTGACAGTCAACTGTAATGCCCGTAGGAATATGGATTATACGAACAGCCGACTCGGTCTTATTAACGTGCTGACCGCCTGCGCCTGCAGAACGGTGGCGTGTTATTTCAAGCTCGTCCATATTCAATTCAAAGTCAACATCGTCAACCTCGGGAAGGACAGCAACGGTTGCAGTAGAGGTTTGGATTCTGCCCTGAGATTCTGTTTCGGGAACTCTTTGGACACGGTGAACACCGCTTTCGAACTTAAAGCGGGAATAGGCATTTTCGCCCTCGACCATAAAGGAAACCTCCTTAAAGCCGCCCAGCTCTGTTTCGTTCGCGCTCAAAAGCTCAACCTTAAAGCCCGAAGCCTCGGCATACATTGTATACATACGGTAGAGAACCGCCGCAAAGAGAGAAGCCTCCTCACCGCCTGCGCCTCCGCGTATTTCGATAATAACGTTTTTGTCGTCGTTAGGGTCCTTGGGAAGAAGCAATATCTTAAGCTCGTCCATTGTAGGCTCCAGCTTGGCATAAGCCTCATCTCTCTGCTCCTGAGCCAAAGCGCGTAATTCAGGGTCGGATTCCATTGCCAAAATTTCGTCTGCATCCGAAATATCCCTTTCCAAGCCCTTATATTCACGGTATTTTTCAACCACGGGAAGAAGGTTTTTATATTCCTTCATAAACTTTTTATAATTCTCCATATCCGACATTACATCGGGGTCAGAAAGAGAATTTTCGATTTCAAGATATCTTTTTTCGATTTGAGCTAATTTTTCTAGCATGATTAACCTCCAAGGTTCATATAAATCGAATACGGAATGTAAAGGGAGATATATAACTATGAAACAACAAGATTATTGCTATGAAGGCAAACGCATCAAAACCGAGCAAAACCGTTATTTTACTCAAAACCTCGACACGCTCACAGAAGCCATGAACTCAGGCGTCATCCTCGAGGGAATAAGCTATCTCTGCGACCACGACCGCCATCTTCACATAAAAGCAGGCAACATCGAGGGCATCATCCCAAAGCAGGAATGTGTCTACACAGCCAACGGTCTGCCCGAAAAGGACATCGCCATTATTTCAAGGGTAGGAAAACCCGTCTGCTTCAAGGTAAAAGCCATTGAGCGCAATTCTATGGGAGAAATAAGCGCAATATTTTCAAGACGGGATGCCCAACGTGATTGCATGAGAGAAAAAATCTCGCGTCTTTCCACAGGCGACGTTATCGAAGCCAAAATAACAAGGCTCGATCCATTCGGCGCCTTTTGCGACATAGGCTGCGGTATCATTTCTCTATTGCCAATCGATTGTATGTCGGTGTCCCGCATATCCCATCCAAAGGACCGATTCCGCAACAGCCAAGTCATCAAAGCCGTTGTGAAAAACACCCAAGACGAATTTGGCAGAATCACACTTTCTCACCGAGAGCTTCTCGGCACATGGGAGGAAAACGCGTCCCGCTTCACCTCAGGTCAAACCGCCGCAGGCATAGTCCGTTCAATCGAGGATTACGGTGTTTTCGTTGAGCTTGCACCCAATCTGGCAGGCTTAGCCGAATGCCGCGAGGACGTCCAAGTGGGACAAAGCGCCGCAGTATTCATCAAGAACATAATCCCCGACAAGATGAAGGTTAAGCTGGCAATAATCGATTGCAGCGACAGAGAAAGCTCGGTCCCCGATTACGATTACCCCGACATAACACACATCGACCATTGGAAATATTCACCCGACAACTGCGAAAAGCTCATCGAAACTGTTTTTTAGTTTCGCGGTGTTACTCGATTAGTAGCGTTACATCATACCGCGCGAACAACCAATGAAGTTGCTTGATTCGTCGACGCACAATTCGAGCAAAGCAGGTCCCACGCGAATGAGCGCTCACAATTTGAACAAGCTACATCGCGGGAGCTAAAAGATTTTGCCGAGCTTTTTCAAAAGCTCGCGCGGGCACTAAAACTAATACATGAAGTCGAATTCTACACCGTATATATCAACAGTATCCCCTTCTTCGATTCCTGCGTCCTCCAATGCCTTTATAACGCCCTTATCCCGAAGAACACGCTGGAAAAACTGAAGGGATTCATAATCGTCAAAGTTAATATCGTTGCAAAGCCTGATAAGCCATTCACCGATAACATGGTAAATGCCATCCTCAACCTCAACCGAAACAGAGGTATCGTTTTCTTCAACAGTTTCAACATATTCCTCCTCGTAATAAACCATAGGAGGAAGCTCCTGAAGCTTTTGAGAAACAGCCTTCATCAATTCGGGAACACCCTCGGAAAGAACACCGCAGATAAGGAAAAGCTCCCAACCGTTTTCGGCAGCGTAATCCTTGATTCTCTGTAGGTTTTCCTCGGTATAGCCCAAATCAATTTTATTTGCAACAAGAATCTGAGGCCTCGAGGCAAGCTCGGGGCTGTATTTTTCTAATTCTCCGTTGATTTTAATAATATCCTCGAGAGGGTCCTCACGCTCGGAGCCCGAAATATCAAAAACATGGAGAATAAGACGGCAACGGTCGATATGACGCAAAAAGTCGTGTCCCAAGCCCAAGCCGTCGGATGCGCCCTCAATAAGTCCGGGAATATCCGCCATTACAAAGCTTTTATCGTAAACCGTAACCACACCCAAATTAGGCGCAAGTGTTGTAAAATGATAGTTGGCAATTTTAGGTCTTGCGGCGGAAACCTCAGAAAGAAGGGTGGATTTGCCAACATTGGGGAACCCAACCAAGCCCACATCCGCAAGCATTTTCAATTCAAGAATAATATTCTTTTCGGCACCTACTGCTCCGCTTTTTGCGAAACGGGGAACCTGACGGGTAGGTGTGGCAAAATGGCTGTTGCCCCAGCCGCCCTTACCGCCCTTTGCGGCAATATAAGGCAAACCGTCGGACATATCATGAATAACAAGTCCGCTTTCGGGGTCACGCAAAATTGTGCCTGCAGGAACGGGAATCAAAAGGTCCTCTCCGCCCTTGCCGTGGCATCTTTTGCCCAATCCGTCTGCACCGTTAGGCGCAACAAATTTACGGCGGTATTTAAAATTAAGGAGAGTATTTTCGCCTTCGTCAACAACGAAAACAATGTTGCCGCCTCTGCCGCCGTCGCCGCCGTCGGGGCCGCCCCTTGCAACATATTTTTCTCTGCGGAAGGAAACGCTTCCGTTACCGCCGTTTCCTGCCTTGATATATATTTGTACCTTATCTATAAACAAGAGAAAAAACCTCCTTACATAATCAAAAATAAAGAGCAAGCGGTATTAAGATGCCGTCTTGCTCTTTACAATCAAAATTACTCTGCTTCGACAGCGTAAACGCTGACTTTCTTTCTTCCGCCTGCCATAGGCTCGAATTTAACTCTGCCATCAACAAGAGCGAAAAGAGTGTCATCGGAGCCACGGCCGACGTTAACGCCGGGATGAATCTTGGTGCCTCTCTGGCGCATAAGGATGTTGCCTGCTGTTACGAGCTGGCCGTCCTGTCTTTTAACGCCAAGACGCTTGGATTCACTATCGCGGCCGTTCTTGGTAGAACCGACACCTTTTTTATGTGCAAAGAACTGAATAGACAATCTAAGCATGATTATTTTGAGCTCCTTTCAAAGAAATTATTTAACAGTTACACCGACAAATTCGGGATAACCGTCTGCAAGGGAACGCATTTCGCGCTCCAAGCCTGCAATAAGAATGCATCCGCGTTCATCAAGGACATCAAGCGAGCATTCAACAACCGCGTTTTCCTCATCCGAGGAAACCTTACATGGAATGCCAAAGCCTTCTGCGATATTGTTAACTGTAATCATAACCATCGAGCTGACGGCTGCACAGACTATATCGCTGCCTTCTTCCGAATATCCGGAATGACCGCTGACACGGAATTTGTAAAATTTGCCGTTCTTCTTAAAGAACGAAGCGGTTGTCATCGCTTATTTCGCGATGCTGAGGATCTGAAGCTTTGTATAAGGCTGTCTGTGGCCGATATGCTTCTTGGAATCCTTCTTAGGCTTGTATTTGATTACATGAATCTTCTTGCCCTTGCCGTTCTTAACTACGTTAGCTGTAACGGTCGCGTCAACGGTAGGAGTACCGGCAACAAAGCCGTCTTCTCCGCCGATGGCAAGAACCTTTTCGAAGGTGTAGGTTGTGCCTTCTTCAACGCCGAGCTTTTCAACAAAAATGATGTCGCCCTCGCTGACCTTGTACTGCTTTCCGCCTGTTTCTACAATTGCAAACATTTGTAAGCACCAATCCTTTCTCTAGACTCGCTGCGATAGAGGTGTGCAAGCGCATCTTTAAAAACCCCATACATGCGGCAAATGAAAGTTTACCACAAAAATACAATATTGTCAATACTTTTTTCGCTTTTTCCCTTGTATTTTCAGCTAAAATATGGGATTACCTCAGGTCAATCCTCAACATATTCCATAATATCCTCAACTTTGCATTTCAAAGCCATGCAAAGCTTGTTGATTGTTTTGGTTTCGATGTTTTCGTTAGCCTTAAGACGCCTTACGGTTTTGCTGTCGATACCGCAATTCTCCCTTAATTTATAGGTAGAAACACCCTTTTCCTCCATAATCTTCCAAAGCTTATCGAATTTAATCATAAAATCTCACCTAACCTTTATGTCTATTATGGGGGCTATAACCACATTTGTCAAGAGAAAAACAAAAGAGCGTTAAAAACGCTCTTTCAGTTTGCAGACAAAGTCTGCAAACTGAGACAGACTGAGAGAAACGAAGTTATTTTTTACGAAATTCGAGCGTCGCCCTACAAAGGTAGGGCAGTCGAAGGATTTCGTAAAAGTGCTTGAAAATACAATAAAATTTAATACCTTATAAAAAATAAGATATGCTTCAGTTTTTTGTTAATGAAGCATATCTTTTCTTAGTTATTATCTTTCAAGCACGTAAAGAACGAGTTTGTCTTCGGTCTGAAAGGGCGTTAAAAACGCTCTTTCATAGTTATACAGTTGCGTAGGGCTTATTTTTAAGGCGGAGATTATCGGCAATCATAGCGATAAATTCCGAATTTGTAGGCTTGCCTCTCGAATTTTGAACGGTATATCCGAAAAACGAATTAAGCACATCAAGGTCGCCTCTGTCCCAAGCCACCTCGATTGCATGGCGTATTGCACGCTCAACACGAGAGCTTGTTGTATTATACTGCTTTGCAACGGTAGGATACAAAATCTTTGTAACCGAATTTATAACCTCATTGTCATTTATGGTCATAATAATGGCGGTACGCAAATATTGATAACCCTTTATATGTGCAGGCACACCGATTTGATGTATTATTTTTGTAACCTGAGCCTCAAGGTCGGATTCCTCTCTGCCGGGAACCTTGGCGGTGCCTGCCTTTCTTCCCTTGTCGGCAAGACGGCGAACACGCTCGCCGAGGACATGAAAATCCAAGGGCTTCAGCATACAGTAAGCGGCGCCTGCCTCACAGCATTCCTCAAAAAGGTTTTGGCTGGAAAACGAAGCCAGCATTATAAAGGCAGGAAAATCATCGGGCATCTGTCTTTTCGCATGGCGTATTAAGCCTACGCCGTCAATTTTTCCCAAATAAAGGTCGGATATTACAATATTGGGCTTGGTTCTTGCCATTTTGGTAAAGGCCTCTTGGCCGTCAGCCGCCTCGGCAACAATTTCTATATCCAAACGCCTTAGGTTTTGAACAATTTGAGTTCTGAATTCACTGTTGCTGTCCGCAACCAGCACTCTCGGTTTTTCCATGATTTATCTATCTCCTTGTTAATTTTTCCTTGAACATATTTTATCATAGATAATGCATAAACCGCAATAGATTAAAGCCAAAAATAAACCTCAAAACCCAACTTTCGTAATACCTATTTCACTTGTTTTTCGGGTATTTTTCCCTTAAAATACCATTTTTGACGGCAAAACAAGCAATGTTTGTCTTATTTTGTCGAAAACCACATTGGTGATGGATTATATCGAAAAAACGGCTATTATATGCTTTCATATAGATTTTAGTCAAATAAAAACGACAGCTTTTGCGAGACTTCTCATAAGGAAGTCTCGCAGTTTTATTCGCCAAAGGCGAGTGATATTGCTTCGCAGTTATATGATGCTTTCGCATCGTGATATTGTCCTACGGACAGTTTTTAGGGCGAATAAAATATCACTACGACCAGAGGGAGTAATATCACTTTCACAAAGTGAAAATATCACTCTTTGCACAGCAAAGAATATCACTTATCTTTCTTGTTTGTTGTTAAAAGGGTTTGGGTATCACCCAAAAAGAAGCATTTGTACTTACAAATGCGATGCTGG
>JAZSFY010000063.1:0-6143 GCA_045532415.1 Eubacteriales bacterium
GGCAAGCCGTTCATAAAATAAAGCTTAAGGCTGTTTCTGCCTCCGTCAAACGCCTTGGAAACAGCAGAAATTATTTCATCCTCGGTTATATTCTTATTTATAACGTCGCGAAGCCTTTGAGTACCTGCCTCGGGAGCAAAGGTAAGACCGCTTTTTCTTACAGAAGACACCTTCTCCAAAAGCTCCTCATAGAAATTATCTATACGCATAGAGGGCAAAGAAAGGTTAACGTTCTTTTTATTTGTCCAAGGGAGAAGCTTGTCGATAAGCTCGCGCAGGTGAGTATAATCGCTTATAGAAAGGGATGTAAGAGAAATTTCGGAATAGCCTGAATTGTCAATAGATTCACGAGCATTTCGGTCGAGAACCTCGGGAGATTTATCACGATAAGGACGATAAACCATACCTGCCTGACAAAAACGGCATCCGCGTATACAGCCTCTGAAAACCTCAAGCATTACTCTGTCGTGAACCGTTTCCAAAAAAGGAACAGCACATTTACAGGGGAAATTAACATTATCAAGGTCGGATATGATTCTCTTTCTTACTGTTGCAGGAACGCCCTCTCGATTGGGCTTGAAGGAAGCGATAGTGCCGTCGGCATTATATTCCACATCATAAAGAGCAGGAACATAAAATCCGTTTAACTGAGAAATTCTGTAAAGAGTTTCTTCCCTGCTTATATTCTGCTTTCTACATTCATTTACCAAGGCGGTAAACTCCAACAAAGCCTCCTCACCCTCGCCGATAGAAAATACATCAATAAAATCGGCAATAGGCTCGGGGTTATAAGAGCAGGGACCGCCTGCAATTATAATGGGATGCTCATCGGTTCTGTCCTTGGAAAGCAGAGGAATGTTTGCCATTCCGAGCATTTTGATAACATTGGTATAGCAAAGCTCATATTGCAAGGTAAATGCAACCACATGGAACATATTCAAGGGGTCGCCGCTTTCCAATGCGTACAAGGGCATATTATGAATTTTTAATTGCTCCTGCATATCGGGCCAAGGCATATAAGAGCGCTCGCAACTTATGTAACCGCTTTTGTTAAAGCAGTCACAAAGTATCTTCATGCCCAGATTAGACATTCCTATTTCGTAGGTATCGGGGAAGCAGAAGCAAACCCTAAGCTCGGCATTTTCATGAGAAGGTATTTCGGAGCCAAATTCGTTTCCGATATATCGTCCCGGCTTTTCAACATGCTCGAGCAAGGGAGCATATTTTTTATAATCTGTCACTTTATTTTCTCCTAAATAGTTAAATATTTTTCAGCTTTTCTCTAAGATAAAAGCCTGTATAGGAATCACCGCTTGCGGCAACCTCCTCGGGAGTGCCCTTGGCGATAACCTTACCGCCTCCGTCGCCGCCCTCGGGGCCTAAGTCTATTATATAATCGGCGGTTTTGATTAAATCAAGGTTATGCTCAATAACTACAACGGAGTTACCTGCATCAACAAGCTTTTGAAGAACCGAAACAAGCTTATTAACGTCATCGGTATGCAAGCCTGTTGTAGGCTCGTCCAAAACATAAAGAGTTTTTCCTGTTGCGCGTCTTGAAAGCTCGTTGGCAAGCTTAACTCTTTGGGCTTCGCCGCCTGAAAGTGTTGTTGCAGGCTGACCTATTTTTACATATCCCAAGCCTACATCGCAAAGTGTATCGAGCTTACGCTTGATTGAGGGATAGTTTTGGAAAAATTCTCTGCCTTCCTCGCAGGTCATTTCCAAAACATCGTAAATAGATTTACCCTTATATTTTATCTCCAAGGTTTCGTGGTTATAACGTTTACCCTTACATACATCGCAGGTTACATAAACGTCGGGGAGAAAATGCATTTCAATGGTCAAGGTACCGTCGCCCTTACATGATTCGCAACGTCCGCCCTTTACGTTAAAGGAGAATCTGCCGTCGTTATATCCTCTTGCCTTTGCATCGGGAGTTGAAGCAAACACAGAACGTATATCATTAAAAAGACCGATATAAGTTGCAGGATTGGAGCGAGGGTTACGTCCGATGGGCGATTGGTCAATTTGAATAATCTTATCGATATTATCTGCTCCGACTATTTCACGGTGCTTGCCGGGGATAACCGAATTTTTACCCAGCTTTCTTGCAAGTGTGTTATAAAGAACCGCATTAACCAAGCTTGATTTACCCGAGCCCGAAACGCCTGTTACACAAACCAATTTACCCAAGGGGAAGGTTACATCAATATCCTTTAGGTTGTTTTGGGTTGCGCCCACAACTGTTATAAATTGACCGTTGCCCTGACGGCGTTCCGTGGGGACGGTTACATTCTTTTTGCCCGAAAGATAGGCACCTGTAACAGATTCCTTGCATTTCTTAATTTGGGCAGGAGTACCCGTGAAAACAACCTCGCCTCCATGGATACCTGCACCTGGGCCTATATCAACAAGGAAATCTGCTTCCTCGATTGTTTCCTCATCATGCTCAACTACCAAAACCGTATTGCCGATATCTCTAAGCTTTTTTAAGGTATTTATAAGCTTTTGGTTATCTCTTTGGTGAAGCCCTATACTAGGCTCGTCGAGAACATACATAACCCCAACCAATGCGCTTCCTATTTGAGTGGCAAGACGGATACGCTGAGCCTCACCGCCCGAAAGTGAGCCTGCTTTTCTCGACAAGGTTAAATAACCTAATCCAACATTTTCAAGGAAGGAGAAACGAGCGTTAATCTCCTTTAAAATTTCCTTTGCGATTTCGCCTTCGGTTTTAGAAAGCTTTAATGTAGCAAAAAACTTTCTTGCATCTACCACCGAAAGATTACAAAGCTCGGAAATATTCAGACCCCCTACCGTTACCGCCAAGGCTTCATTTTTCAATCTTCTGCCATGACATTCGGGGCAAGGGATATAATCCATAAATTGCTCGTAATAATCGCGGGCTTCATAGCCTCCGCCCATTTTATATCGATGCTCTACCATGCCGATAACCCCCTTAAAGGAAGGCTCGGCAACCGATTTGCGCTTGCGCTTATTACCGTACATTAAAACGTTATAAGCTTCCTCGGAATATTGCTCGATAGGTGTATGAACATCAAAACCATGATATCTACCCACCGAATTTAAAAGCTCGGCAAGATATCCTCCCGGTTCTGCACTTTTAAAGCCATTGCAGATTATTGCTCCTGCATAAACCGAAAGACTTTTATCGGGAATGAGCTTTTCCTCCGAGAAAACATTGTTTTCTCCCAAGCCTCCGCAGGCCTCGCAGGCGCCCGAAGGATTATTGAACGAAAACATTCTGGGAGAAAGCTCTCCTATTGAGATACCGTGGGTTTTGCAGGCGTAATTCTGCGAAAAGGTCATTTCGTTATCATCGTCTTTTATGTCGGGGAACATTATTTTTATAATACCGCCCGCTAATTTAGAAGCAGTTTCAATGCTTTCTGCAAGACGTGAGCGAATATTATCCCTCATGACCAAACGGTCAACTACAATGTCAACATCATGCTTTATGTTTTTGTCAAGGTCGATTTTTTCGGAAAGATCATACATTATTCCGTCTACACGGACACGGACATAACCGCTTTTTCTTGCATCCTCAAAAACCTTTTCGTGCATACCCTTTTTTGCCGAAACAACAGGTGCAAGAACAATAAAGCGGGTTCCCTCCTCAAATTCAAAAATACGCTCAACTATTTCGTCGACCGATTGCTGTTTAATCTCCTCACCGCAAACAGGACAATGAGGAATACCTATTCTTGCATAGAGCAAGCGGAGATAATCATATATTTCGGTGGCTGTACCCACAGTGGAGCGGGGGTTGCGAGAGGTTGTTTTTTGGTCAATGGAAATAGCAGGCGAAAGACCCTCAATAAGGTCTACATCAGGCTTATCAAGCTGACCGAGAAACATTCTTGCATAGGAGGAAAGAGATTCCACAAAGCGACGGTGACCTTCGGCATAAAGAGTATCGAAAGCAAGGCTTGATTTACCCGAGCCCGAAAGGCCTGTGAACACAACAAGCTTATCACGGGGGATTTCCAGAGAAATGTCCTTTAAATTGTGGACTCTTGCGCCTTTTACGACTATTTTATCTGACATTTACATCAACCTCCTTATCTTATCACGAAGCAAAGCCGCTGTTTCAAAATCAAGGTCCTTTGCGGCGCGCTTCATATCCGCTGTAAGCTTATCAATAAGCTTCTTCTTTTGGTCAGCGGAAAGGTTCTTTGCTTTTTCAAGCTTTTCTGTTTCCTTTTTGGATGTTATTGCAATAGGATCACGAATATCCTTAACAATCGTTTTAGGTGTAATTCCGTGAGCCTTATTATATTCATTTTGTATTTTTCTGCGGCGGTTGGTTTCGGCTATTGCACGGCGCATAGATTCTGTTTCGGAATCGGCATACATTATAACCTTGCCCTCTGCGTTTCTTGCGGCACGTCCTATGGTTTGGACAAGAGAAATTTCGCTACGCAAAAAGCCCTCTTTATCTGCATCCAAAATCGCCACAAGAGAAACCTCGGGCAGGTCCAATCCCTCTCTCAAAAGGTTGATGCCCACAAGAACATCAAATTCGCCAACACGAAGCCCCCTTAGAATATCCATTCGCTCCATCGTATCGATGTCATAATGCATATAACGGCATTTTATACCCGAAAGCTCGAAAAATTCGGTAAGGTCCTCTGCCATTTTCTTGGTAAGAGTTGTAACAAGGATCCTTTCCTTTTTTGCCGCGCGAATACGGATTTCCCCTGCCAAATCGTCGATTTGTCCCTTTGTGGGGCGAACCTCGATTTCGGGGTCAAGCAATCCTGTAGGGCGGATTATCTGTTCAACAAGCTGGGTTGAAAGATTGCGCTCATAATCCTTAGGAGTTGCGCTTACATAAATAGTCTGCCCTCTTTTTTCGTTAAATTCATCGAAAACCAAAGGGCGGTTATCATAAGCCGATGGCAGACGGAAGCCGTAATCAATAAGATTGGTTTTTCTTGCTCTGTCGCCCGCCGCCATGCCTCTTACCTGAGGAATCATAACATGGCTTTCGTCCACGAACATTATATAATCCGAGGGGAAATAATCTAAAAGAGTATAGGGTGCGCTTCCCGGCGCTCTGCCCGAAAGAACTCGGGAATAGTTTTCGACACCCGAGCAGAAGCCTATTTCACGAATCTGCTCTACATCGAACATAGTACGCTCGCGTATACGCTGAGCCTCGATATATTTATTCTGACTTTCAAAAAATTCGATTCTTTCGTCAAGTTCTGCAATTATTTCATCCAAAGCATTTTTTCTTGTTTCGTCGGATGTAACATAGTGAGATGCAGGATATATCGCTACATGGGACATATCGGCAACCGCTTCACCTGTTACAATATTTATGGTACATATTCTGTCTACCTCGTCACCGAAAAGCTCTACTCTTACAGCATTTGTATCGGTATTCGAAGGAAAAATATCCAAAACATCTCCTCTTACACGGAAATTGTTTCTTTCAAAGCTTATATCGCTTCTTCCGTATTGGAGGGCCACCAATCTTTTAATTATTTCGTCACGTGGAAATGTGGCGCCCTTACGTATAGACAAAACCTGCTGAGAATATTCCTCAGGGTCGCCCAAGGAATAAATACAGCTGACCGATGCAACGATAATAACATCCCTTCTTTCAAAAAGGGCGCTTGTTGCAGAATGGCGAAGCTTATCTATTTCATTATTTACCGAGGAATCCTTTTCAATATAAACATCCTTACCCGGAACATAAGCCTCGGGCTGATAATAGTCATAGTATGAAACAAAAAACTCAACGGCATTGTTAGGAAAAAACTCTCTCATTTCAGAGCAGGTCTGTGCCGCAAGGGTTTTATTAGGCTCCAATATAATGGCAGGACGATTGCATTGAGCGATTATATTCGCCATAGTAAAGGTTTTGCCCGAGCCTGTTACACCTATGAGAGTTTGGTCGCGGTCGCCGTTTTTGATGCCTTGAACCAATGCAGAAATCGCCTCAGGCTGATCACCCGTAGGCTTAAATTCCGACACCAACTCGAACTTTTCCATATAATCCACTTCCCTTCTGCAGCCCGAAAAACATTTTAAAGTATTAAGTGATATATTATACCACATTTCGTCCCAAAATAAAAGAGGTATTGACGAATTTCATCAATAAGTCGGAT
>JAZSFY010000168.1:0-1531 GCA_045532415.1 Eubacteriales bacterium
CAAAACGAAAACGACAGCGAAAGAATCGCAGGAGCATTGGAATTATGCGGTTATGAAATAACCGAGGATGATTCCGTGGCGGATATGGTTATAATAAATACCTGCGCCATCCGTGAGCACGCAGAAATACGCGCATTGTCCGAGGCGGGCCAATTTAAGGGCAGAAAAGAAAAGGACAGAAGCATAAAAATCGGCTTGTGCGGATGTATGGCTCAGCAGGCTCACAGACGTGAGCAGATTTACAAAAGCTATCCCTATGTGGATTTTGTTTTCGGCACCGATATGCTTTATCGCCTTCCCGAAATTGTAAAAACAGCTCTTAATTCCAAAAAGCGTGTTTCCTTTATAACCGACAAGCCTCATAACGAATTTGGTATAATAAGCGAGGGTATGCCGGTTAAACGGGAAAGCGATTATAAGGCATGGGTTCCGGTTATGTACGGATGCAACAATTTCTGTACCTATTGTGTGGTTCCCTATGCAAGAGGACACGAGCGCTCCCGCAGAAAAGAGGATGTTGTTGCCGAGGTCAAGGGCTTGGTTGAGGCAGGATATAAGGATATTACTCTCCTTGGTCAAAACGTCAATTCATTTAACGGCGGATGCAGCTTTGCCGAGCTTATAAAGGAATGTGCCTCCTTTGAGGGAGAATACAGAGTCCGCTTTATGACAAGCCACCCTAAGGATGCATCAAGCGAGCTTATTGATGCAATCGCTCAAACCCCGAATATTGCCAAGCATTTTCATCTGCCTGTTCAATCGGGCTCTACAAGAGTTTTAAAGCTGATGAACCGCAGATATTCAAGAGAGCAATATCTCGAAAAGGCTCTTGAAATCAAGGAAAAATGCCCCGAAATATCCTTGACCACCGATATAATCTGCGGCTTCCCCACAGAAACAGATGAGGATTTTGCCGATACCCTTTCTCTTGTGAAAAAGGTTGGGTTCGATATGATTTATACCTTTATCTATTCTCCCCGTGTGGGAACAATCGCCGCAGGTATGGACGGTCAGATTCCAAGAGAAGTATCTAATGAACGGTTCAAGGCTCTTTCGGATATGGAAAACGAAATTGCTCAGGAGCTTAATAATAAGTTTATCGGCAAAACGGTTCGCGTTCTTTCCGAGGGCTTTAACAAAAACGGTATTCCCTGCGGAAGAACCACTCAAAATAAGCTTGTAACATTTGATAAGCCTATAAAGGCAGGCGAATTTATCGATGTTAAGATAGAAACCGCAGGAGCTTATTTATTAAACGGAAAAATAATTTAAAACCGAAAGGAAATAAAAACAATGAATGAAACAATGAGAAACGCAATCGAAAATCTCAAAACCGCACTTGCTGCAACCGAGGAGCTTGCGGCATACAACGAAGCAAAAAAGGCTTATGATGCTGACGAGGATCTTGCAAAATTGATCAGCGAATATAACGTTCAGGCAACTCTACTTCAAACCGAAGGCGGCAAGCCCGAGGAAGAAAGAGACAACAACCTTATCGAAAGCCTTTCTACCCGCCTTCGCGAAATCTATG
>JAZSFY010000173.1:0-4061 GCA_045532415.1 Eubacteriales bacterium
TATAATACCCTCAATAAACACAGCAAGCAAAGCCACCTGCCAGGGATAACCCATTATCTGAACAACAGTATAGGCAAAAAATGCATTCAAGCCCATGCCTGCCGACAATGCAAAGGGCATATTAGCCATAAACGCCATTAAAGCCGTACCGATAAACGAAGCAATACAGGTGGCAAGCAAAACACCGGTAGGGTCCATACCTGCGTCAGCAAGAATGCTTGGGTTAACCGCAAGGATATAAGCCATGGTCATAAATGTGGTTACACCTGCGATAATTTCGGTTTTAACGTTGGTCTTGTTTTCCTTTAGTTTGAAAATTCTTTCAAGCATAAATTAAACCTCCGAATTATATTCAGCAATGTATGGCAGGTTGCGGTAATACTCATCACAATCCAAGCCGTAACCGATAACAAAAAGATCGGGTATTGTAAACAGCGAAACATCCGCCTTAAAATCAACCTTGCGTCTGTCGGGCTTATCAAGAAGGGTAATAACCTTTAACGAAAGGGGATTTCTTGATTTAAGCAGGTTAACAACATCCTTCAAGGTTCTGCCGGTGTCGATAATATCCTCAAGGATAATAACATGATATTTGCTGATGTCCTTGTCCAGATCCATTGTAATCTTAACAACGCCTGTGGAATTAGTGCCCTGATAGCTTTTTGCACACATAAATCCAATTTCGCAGGGAACCGTTAAAGCTCTGGCAAAATCTGCCATAAAAACAAACGCGCCCTTAAGGATGCTCACCAGCAAAATAGGTTTGCCGTCATAGGAATCGTTAATCTCCTTTGCCGCCTTGGCAATAGCCTCCTTGATCTCATTCTCTGTGATCAGTATTCTCTTAATGTTATTTCTGAAGGTATCAATATTCATGATGTATGCTTTACCTCTTTGGGAATTACTAAATTCAAAATTACTGCGGCTAAAAATACCACAGCTACGCAATTTTCGGCAAAAACAGTATAAATAATATCGGGGAAAATATTAAAAATCTGAGGAACCTGAGTGAATCCCAAGCCAATACTGAGAGAAAGAGCTGCTATAGTGATATTTCGCTGGGTATATCCGCAATTGCCTATCATTTGCAAGCCGGAAATAACAATGTTACCGAACATCATTATAGTGCATCCACCTAAAACTGCCTCAGGCAATGTTGCCAAGGCTGCGCCTACTGCAGGACAAAAGCCTGCCAACAGCATTATACCTGCTCCCGTAGCAAGTGTATATCGGTTAATGACCTTGGTCATTGCAAGCAAGCCTACATTTTGGCTGAACGATGTTATCGGCATACATCCAAAGCAGGCGGATAAGGAACTGATAAATCCGTCACAAGCCAGAGAACCCGATATTTCGCTGTCACTTGCATCTCTGCCCAAAACCGTAGAAGTCATTGCAGAGGTATCCCCGATAGTTTCGGTAGCAGATACCAAAAATATCAAGGTTACTGAAATTATGGCGTTCATATTAAATATGGGCGTGTACGGCATAAGCTTAGGGAATGAAAGTAATTTTACATTTTCAAATGCAGAAAAATCCACCATTCCCATGCAAAGAGCAACAATATATCCTACAACAAGACCGAAAAGAACCGATAATTGTTTTAAATGTCCTTTGGCAATAATATTAAAGCCTATACAGCAAACCAAAGTTATACTGCCGAGTATCCAATTGTTTGCAGAACCGAAATTCTCTGCTCCGTTGCCTCCGCCGAATGAATTTGCACCTACACTTAAAAGTGAGAAACCGATAGCGGTTACAACACAAGCGGCAACAATAGGCGAGATGATTTTTCTCCAATATTTAGCAAAGAATCCAAGAACACCTTCAATAATTCCGCCTACTATAACAGCGCCTATAATAGCGCCATAGCCCCATTGGGGACCTACATAACAGAAAACCGAAACAAAGGTAAAGCTTATACCCATAACTATCGGCAATCTTGCGCCCAATTTCCAAATTGCAAAAAGCTGCACCAAGGTGCCGATGCCTGCCATAAGCATTGCAGTTTGTATCAATCCTGCCATTTCGGAAGGGGCAAGACCGCAAGCACCGCAAACAATCATAATGGGAGCAATATTTGCAACAAACATTGCTAAAACGTGTTGGAGTCCAAATGGTATGGATTTGCCTAAAGGTACTTTTCCATCCAATGTATAAATGTTTTCGATAGATGCTTTTGTATCGCTTTTGATAAACTTCATTAGACTTTCGCCCTTTCTCTGAATTTCAATGTTCCGCTTTCACCGTCCATTGATTCAACGATAGCAAGGGATTCTAAATGATAACCCAAATTTCTTATAACTCTACCGCCGATTTGGAAGCCCTTTTCAATAGCAATACCCAATCCTTCTACAGTGGCTCCTGCGCTTTCTGTTATAGAAATCAATCCTTGAAGAGCACAACCGTTTGCCAAAAAGTCATCAATTATTAAAACATGATCATCTTCATTAAGAAACTTTTTAGAAACAATAACCTTATTTGTCTTTTTGTGTGTAAAAGATTCCACTTCTGCAATATACATATCTCCGTCAAGGTTGATGCTTTGGGATTTCTTTGCAAAGACAACCGGAACCTTGAAGTATCTTGCTACCGAGCAGGCAATCGCAATACCCGATGCTTCGATAGTAAGAACCTTGGTTATATTCTTGTGCTTGAATCTGTTATAAAACTCCTCGCCCATTTTGTCCATAAGCTCGATATCCATTTGGTGGTTAAGAAAGCTGTCAACCTTTAAAACATTTCCCGGTTTTACAATACCGTCTTTAAGAATTTTTTCTTCTAAAAAGTTCATAAGTAAATCCTCTGTTTTTAACTGCATACTGATGCTGATTTTCTACATTATAACACAATTATTCTGATTTGTCAGCAAAAAAATCAAAATATCTTAACCTTTTATTCATAAAATTAAGCTTGCGGCATTTTCATGTGAAAATACCGCAAGCTATCTTAAAAAGGAGTATGTTTGTTCCCGCGATGTAGTTTATTCAAATCGCAACCGCTCATTCGCGAGAGTCGTAGTAATAAGTAATAAGTAATAAGTAATAGGTAAGAGGTAGTCGTAGGGGCGGGGCTTCATGGGGTCCCCGAAAACGTTTGCGTTTTTGGGGTTATATTCTCCGCCCGCGTTTTTTAGTTCCCGCGACGTAGTCGACTCAATTCGTCATCGCTTCTTCGCGAGAGCCGCACCTCATTCAAACAATACATAAAAATAATAAAAACCTTTTTTAATGGCGGTGGTGGTAAAAACGCTTGCCGTTTTTGGGGTTAATCTGGGGTCCCTGAAAACGCTTGTCGTTTTTGGGGAGTATCTTATCTCCATCTCCATCTAAATCTTTATCTCTTTCTTTATCTTATCTATATCTATATCTATATACCCCTTTTTTTCCTTAACTTGTCCTGGAATTGTCCTTAACTTTTCTTGGAATTGTCCTTAACTTGTCCTTAACTTTTCCTGGAATTTTCCCGGAATTTTCCCGGAATTTTCCTTAACTTGTCTTTAACAGGTTTTAACTGTTAAAACAAAAAGAACGGCATTCACCGTTCTTTTCGGCTATACTAATATTTTGCCGATTATCTCGTTTGAAACACGAAATCCCTTGCTGTTAAGCCTTAAAACGCCGTTTTCAAATGCTCCAAACCCAAGCCTTGCAATCCCTTCTGCCTGCGGGAACGCCTTTTCAGGAATCAATGCGCCGTCGGCTGTCCGCAATCCCAGCATGATTCTTTCTTCCTCTGCTTCCTCTTGGGAAATAATTTCGGCTTCCTTAAAATCTGTCACACCGAAAAATGGCTTTCCGCTGTTTTCGATGTAATATTCTATATCAGCCTCTGCCGAAAACCTTTTTCCCATATAAAAGGAATGTGCCGCCGCACCAAATCCGAAATATTCTCCTCGCGCCCAATAATTCATATTGTGACGTGAACGAAAACCCTTCTTGGCAAAGGAGGAAATCTCATAATGCTCAAAGCCCCTTTCGGTCAAAATCCTCCAAAGGGCATTATATTGGCTTTCCTCCTCGTCCTCATCAGGGAACGAGAGGGAAGTCCTTCGCTGAAAT
>JAZSFY010000230.1:0-6401 GCA_045532415.1 Eubacteriales bacterium
ACCGCTTGGCCTCCGACTTACAATTAAATATCGGAAATAGTAATGCTCAAAGCAATAATATCATTTTGATGCTTCTCGAACCAATTTACAATTCATATTGCTCATATTTGAAAGAACACGAAGAAATCGATTTCAATGATATGATCAATATGGCAACACGATATGTGGAACAAGGAAAATATAACAGTCCTTACAAATATGTTATTGTTGACGAATACCAAGATATTTCCAAAGCTCGTTTCTCGCTGTTAAACAGCATGAGAAAATCTAATGATTATGACTTGTTTTGCGTGGGCGACGATTGGCAAAGTATTTATCGATTCGCCGGCAGCGATATCGGGTATATCTTAAACTTTGAGCAATATTGGGGTTCTACTGAAATCAGTAAAATTGAAACCACCTATCGTTTTACTCAAAAACTTATAGAAATCAGCGGCAATTTCATAATGCAAAATCCCATCCAAATCAAAAAATCCATCAAAGGAAAAAATGATATAGCGGGATTTGCTTTGGGTGAAATTAGCGGATATACCGAAAAATTTGCTATTGAGTTTATGGCGAAAAAACTTGAAGATCTGCCGACAAATAGCAGTGTATTTTTCATCGGAAGATACTCATTTGATGCAAAATTATTGAGCGATAGCGGATTATTCGAATGTCAATACAATAATGTCAGCGGATTTGCAGAAGTAAAATATCGCAAGCGAACCGATTTGAAAATGAATTTTATTACTGCACATAAGTCCAAAGGGTTACAAGCGGATTATATTTTCATTATTAATAATAAAAAATCAAGAATGGGTTTCCCCAGCAAAATACAGGATGCTGCTATCTTAAATCTATTGCTTGATAATTGCGATCAATACCCCTATGCAGAGGAACGACGTCTTTTCTATGTTGCATTAACAAGAGCCAAGAAAAAAGCATTTATAGTTACTGTTAGCGATCGAGAATCTGAATTTGCAATGGAACTCAAAGAACGCTATTGCGACGAACTGAAACGAGAACAATGGGAATGTCCGCTATGTGGTGGAAAATTGTTGAAAAAGTTTGGACCATATGGAGAGTTTTTTGGATGTTCAAATTATAGTAGTAGCGGTTGCAAATACATAAGGAAAATTAAATAACTTCAAACGTTAAAATCCCGAAGCAAATACTTCGGGATTTATCTTTGTTATTCTTTGCACTAAAACTTCATTGACGCTTACTTTTTCTTCCTTTTCTCCCTACTCTGTCTAAAAAACTCTTCGGAGCGATGTTTTTTGTGGTATGTTTTGAATTGGGTTATGAGGGTGCGGAAGGTATCGGTATGTTGGCGGCGGAGGAGGTAGGTTGGGGAGCACACATAGTCGATGAACTGGTCTTTGAAGCAATAACGTTTACCGAACATTGTGAAGGTTTTTATTTCGGTTTCCTTTTGGAATTTTTCGTTAAGTCTTACGCTATTTGAGCCGATAAGCTCGGCGGCTTGTTTTAGGGGCAGAGCTTCGGGAAGGTCTGACCAAGTGTCTGTAAGCCAACGCCTTAACGCCTCGCAATTTTCTTCCGTAACCTTTAATACGGGCAGAGGGTGATGCTCTTTTCGGCTTGTGAATTTACCCGCATATTCCGAGAGAAAGCCAACTTCATTTTCCATTCGGTGCTTGAACTTTTGCGCATCGGTTTTCAGTATAAAATACTTATGTGTTGCATTGCCCGTATTGATATGCGGAATAAGGTCGTTATCCATTAAAAACTTCATTTTTCGGGTTGAGATGTGAAGGTATTGTCGCAGTTGACTGCCAGTCATATATTCTTGATTCATAATCTACTCCTATAAAAAAGGCACCTCCGACGAGGTGCCTTAACTTATACATTATTGGATTTTTTAGTGAGGATATCTGTCATCACGTCGGCGCTTGCTTGTTTACTTTCGGTATCGAAGTGGGCATAGATATTCGCCGTGGTGGATAGGTCGCTATGTCCAAGGAATTTGGACACGTTGATTAGCGGAACATCCTTGGTGAGAAGCAGACTTGCGAAGGTATGGCGCAGGTCGTGGAAGCGGATATGTCGCAGACCGTATTTTGTGAGCAAGTCCTTGAACCTTTGGGTAACGTAGGCGGGGCGAAGGATATCGCCCATTTGGGTTACGCAGACGTAGTCCACGAAATCGGGGTTATAGCTTTTGCGGAAATGCCTTTTATAGAAATCCTGCTTTTCCTTTTGTTCTAACAGCATTTCATAAACCGGCTGGGGCAGAGGGAGAGTTCGACGGCTGGTTTTGTTCTTCATTTCGTCTTGGGGTTCAACGATAGTCTTGCCGTCCCTTTTGTATTCCACGATTTTTGTATCGAGAAGAACGGTTTTCTTATCCCAATCTATCCTCGACCAACGGACACCCAGCGCTTCGCTACGTCTTAGACCAAGACCGCCTGCAAGGAGTATGGCGGGATAGATTATATCGTCATGGACAAGCTCCAGGAGAGCCACCAATTCTTCCTCGGCATAAAAGCTGCCGTTGAACTTGTTTTTCTTCGGGCGGTCGATTCGGTCGAAGGGGTTAACATCAATTAGACCGTCCTTGATAGCTCGTTTGAACGCCACACGAAGAATGGAGTGGTAGTGGATAACCGTGTTTGAGGTTACGCCGAAGCGGTAGAGGTAGGCATAAAAATCCTCGATGTCCATGGGCGTTATATTGCCCACGGTTATATGTTTTTTCTCGGTAAAGTAGCGTTGGATTTTGCTGTAAATCATATTGTGATAGCTTTGGTAGGTGTTCTTCTGCAAATCCTTTTCTACCTTTTTAAGGTAACCGCACATATATTCGAAAATTGGAATATCTGAGGCAGGTCTGCCTTGGCGCTCTTGCTCTAACGCATATTCCTCCTCAAAGCTTTTGACTACCTCTCGAAATGCTTTGTTCACCTTTGATTTGTTTGTACCCTCGGGCAGACGGAGGGTTCGCCAGACCGATTTGGTTTTGCCGTCCTTTCGCACTTGGATCACGGCATAAAGATGACCTTTTTTAGCCTGTACGCTTGCGGCAAGGGTGTTGCGTGTTTGCATTTTTAATCACTCCTTTTGGAAAAATTTTGTCTTTTGTAACCGCAACAATATCACAAGTTTTGTCCGAAGTCCAGACATTTTTTTGAGAGTTGTCGGAAATAATTTCCTTGGGGTGCAAGCATATACAACGGGGCGGACAAAGGTAATCCAAAAGGTCGGCTTTGGTTATTCGTTTTGCTCTCCCCACCTTTACGGCGGGGATTTTTTCTTGGTTGATTAGCTTATAAACCGTCTTTGTGCTGACACGAAGTATCTCGGCAACCTCGTCAACGGTTAGTGCATCGGGGTAGTTCTTTAATTCTTTTGCTTTTTCTCTTTTAGTCATTAAATATCCTTTCTTAAAATTTAAAATCAATATCTTCATCAGGGTTTTCGTCATCGGGATCGTCTTGGTTGGGAATTAAAAGTCCCAACCCAAGACCGATAATCGCACCAAGGTTTGAGGCATTTTGTTCGGCTTCGATTCGCTTTCGCCTTTCCTCCTCGTCCTCGGTATCGTCGCTGATTATAGAACCCAAGCCCAGAGCGCCACGCAAGCCAATACCGATAGCACTGCCGATGTCACCGAGTTGACTATCATCATTATGAGCATTCGTTTTTGTATGTTCGGCATGACCTTGTTCATTTCTTTGGTGTGTTGCTCGAACATTTGTGAGCATTTGGAAATAAATTCCTCTTGATTCTTCCCAGCCTGTTGTATCGACAACTGCATCTCCGCCACCGTTCTGCTGTTGGATTCTATCATCCTCGTCGAGATGGAATCCATCTTGGTTGTTACCGATTTCGCCACCTCGTCGGTAAAATCCTCCAGCTGTTTCTCGGTTGCCAGCGGTTCTATCAGATTGTAAATCTTCGAATGAAAGCCTGTCAGATTCTTCAACAAACCTATCAACAGGTTCATCCAATCCTCGTTGATCGCACAGATCGCGGGTAGATATTTTGTGTCCTCCAGCTTTTGCATGTCTGCGGAGTTCTTCTCGGTAAAGTTCTTCAAGAGTGTGTCCTCCTTCTTTGTATTTTCTTGTGATTTGTTCTCTGAATTGTAACTCATAATTTAATACCTCTTTCAAATATTTTTTATCGTGTAGTTTTATATCACGGCATTTCATACCGTTGGGACAGATGAAGGTTATATATTTCCTTTCGTCCGTCCAAGTGATTTTGTAACCAAGACGGTTCATTTCGCGGATAAAATCGGCTTTGCTTCCGCTTTTGTTCATTGCTGAATCAATATCGCTCATCAGCCTGAACTTCCAGCTTTTGCTTTTTGAAGCCACGCGGTATTCCCTTGACGAGAGCTTTAGCCCGTCCTTTTCATAGGGCTTCAGCACCGACAGATTATGCTTTTCACAAATCCTATCGTTCAGTTCTCGCAAGGTTTTGAGGGTGTTTGGACCTTGGCGAAGCTTATATCCGTCCTCAAAACCAACCGAGTTTATTACGAAATGGTTGTGGAGATGACCTGCGTCGGTGTGGGTTGCCACGAGAACCTCGAACCCTTCCCAAGCCTCCACCGCAAACTCCAACCCGATTTGATGAACCTGATCGGCGGTTATATTTTCGTCGGGAGAGAAGGACTGAACGTATTGGTAAAAGTTAATCCCGTCCAGCTTTTTGTATGCGGTTTTGGTTGTCATAAACTCCTTATAGGCGTTCTCGCCGTCGCAGTTTATTCCGCTAACCAAACGGCGTTGACTGTCCTTGTCCGACACCTTTGCTTCCTGCAAGCAATATTCAATCACCTTTCGCATTGCACTTGGCGTGTGCTTTCGCTCGGGAATAAATTCAATCACCGCCATCAGCTTTTCCTCGCAATCGCCAAAAGTACGTCGAATAAATTTCGTTGGTTCTCGATTACCTCGTCGAAATTGTAGGAGGTAAAGGCGCCCGAATTTATTTTCGTTATGATTTGGTTAAGGTTATTTCCGATTCGTTTCAGCTCTAAAAGCATCGGCTTTACGTCCTCCGCAACGTGAATCGGGGTTTCCAACGACAGCTTTACTATGTAATCGGTGATGTTCAATCCCGCTTTCAAGGCGTTGCTTATGATTCGATTTTTCTCCTTTTCGGTTAATCGAACCGTCAGGGTTTTGTTTCTTTTTCGGTTTTCGTTCATTGAGTTCTCCTCTCTAATTAAAGTGGGTTTGGGCTTCTGCCCTGTATTTTGGTCGTATATTTCGCCGTCCGGATAGCCGGATGCTCTGCTTGCCCCAGACAAGTCTGGGAAAAATAGCAAAATATCGGTAAGAATGCAACAATGCAAAGGACACTGATTGCAATCTTCATATTTTGCAATCTTGGAACAATGCAAAGCGGACACATTGCAATGTTGCAATCTTGATTATTCGATATACCAATACCATTTTGAATTTTTCTTCACGGTTTTTAACCCGTCAATATTCTTCTTGGCAAGATTTACGGTTCGTTCCGAAATGTTTTCGTTTTTAGCCATTCGAAATATTTCTTCTGCGGCTACCTCTTTGCCGCCGTACAGCGCATCACGGATAAGCTCTTCCGCTTTTGCGGTTTTTGTTTCGTTTGAAACACCACAGAGCAATTCGTCAGAGGAAATTTCATCGTAACCCTCAAGCCAATAGAAACCGTCATCGTTTCCAAGGTTGAACGCCACGGATTTTCCTTCGGGCGCAAGTGAAGATTTATCGTGAACGATAACACGAACGTTTTTATCGTTCTTCAACCTGCCCACCAGCAAAACACTTCTTGCCGCCGCACGAAAGTCGATTGAGCCAAGGCCTCGATATGCACTATTCGAGCCCTGCGCTTTGTTCAGGTGCCCCACAAGAACGATTGCGCAACCCGTTCGCTCGGCAACCAAGGCAACTCGTTTCAACACGTTTCGTATTTCGTTAGCGCGGTTGATATCAATCTTCTCGCCGATGTAACCCTGAATGGGGTCGAGTATCATCAGCTTGGCGTCGGTCTTGATGATTGCTCTTTCAATTCGCTCATCAAGAAGCGACAGCGCGTTGTCGTTCTCAACTATGTTGAACACTCTTTCCTCGTCTGCGCCTGCCTCGATTAGTCGAGGCTTGACGGTATCGCCGAGACCGTCCTCGGCGGTTTGGTAGATGACGTTAAATGGTTCACCCATTTCACAATTGGCAAAGCTTGTCCCCGTTGAACACGCCGCCGCAAGTCGCAACGCAAGCGTTGTCTTTCCCTCGCCGGGGTTACCTTGGATTATGGTTATCTTTCCGAAGGGGATGTACGGCTCCCAAAGCCATTTCACGTCTTGTAGCTCGATTTCCGACATTCGAAAGTCGGAGGCCAAGCGGTCTTAGGAAGACAATACTCAGGAACAACTCCTTGGCTCACAGAACGACATGGCT